>NZ_CAMSEL010000008.1:0-1632 GCF_947057495.1 Citrobacter sp. Marseille-Q5395
AAGTGTATTACTGGCATTAAAAACGGGAGCGGCAACACAGCGAACATCCGGGTAATCCTCGCCATTATCAAAACTCCATCCACGCTGGCGAATGCGCTCCAGTTCATCATTCAGTTGCTGAGGATCAGCAATTGTGGTCGGCGTCGCCTTCTCCCATACCAACTGGTCAATAATGGTTTTGCGTACTGCGGCAGGCTGCCAGGCCAGCAAACATTTGCCGATGCCAGAGCGATACAGAGAAAGACTTTTTCCCTCATGAGAACGCACGCTGATGGTGGACGAGGATTCCACTTTCAGAATGTAATACGCGCTTTCGTGGTCGATGAGCCCCAGATGACAAAGCAGATCGGTTTCATCCATAAGCTGTGTCAAGCGCGGACGCGCCAGCTCACGCAGATCCATTTTGCTCAACGCATGCCCCGAGAGTTCAACCAGTTTGGTCCACAGGCAGTAGTTCTCCTGATGATCAATACTGAGAAAGCGCTGACGCTTCAGTTCGTTTAACAACAAATAAGCGGTGCTTTTCGGAATACCCAACGTATCCACAATCGTTGCGGCGCTGCACGGGCCGATACGCGCAATAAGATTGAGAATTTCTATCGCTCTGGTAAGCGCGGGGACTTTGCTTGATTCCAACATACTGGACTCCGGTCTGAGATACTGGAATCAGTGTGTTCGGTCAACAGGGTTAAAATTGTGAAGCACATCAAATCCCGCCTTTCTTCCAGCAGGCTGGAAAGATTACGTATAAAAATGTGAACCACAGCACGGATTTTTCCACAGGGAGTACAACAGGTTGGACAATAATGCAGGAGAAATTGCCGAATGGCGGGGGAACGTCTACTCACACACATAAGCAGACGTTCACTTAAAGCCCGATAAGCGCAGCGCTACCGGGCAATTTACAGGCTAGATCGTCAGCGACTCAACCACTTCAATCCAGCCGTGTTCGCTGGCAAGATCCTGCCCGTTTAGCCAGCGACGCAGCATATTTAGCGCCATCATCGCGCAGACTTCCTGACGAACCGGCAAGCTATAGCGATTCGCATTCAGTCGCACGCGCAAGGCATATGTACCATCGGGCGTTGCCAGGGCAAAGTTAATATGTTCGTTTTCGAAACCCGATACCGCCAACGCCAGCTCAGCATAATGGTTGCCGCGTCGTTCAGTTATCCAGTGCGCCGTTTGCGCCAGCGTTTCTTCCTGAGAGGGGACCACCTCGCTGGCCAGCAGTGGGGCGTTAGCACGGGAAAGTTGCAGTGCAACCAGACCACCGGTGAACTGTTCGCTCAACGTCAGGCTGTACTGGCGTTCCTGTAACTTACGGGCGATTTGCGCGGGTAATCCTTCCGTCCCCTCAAAAATCATGTTCTGTCCGGCGACCCGTTTAACTTCCGGCCACAGCGCCATCATCGCTTCACGTTGGGAATCCGGCCCGGTGAGTTTCAACTCGATAATCGGCATGGATGAGCGATACCCCATTGTCACCCCCGCTGGTAGTGACAGAGAATCCAGGCTCTGTGCCAGGTCGCTTTCAGAGCGGCCAAAGGTGGTTAATCGCAGACATAGAGGGGGCTGAGAGAGCGAGAAACGCTCACGCAAGCGCGGCAGGATCTCATGCTCGATCATGAC
>NZ_CAMSEL010000009.1:0-289562 GCF_947057495.1 Citrobacter sp. Marseille-Q5395
TCGTTATGGCTAAAACGGCGCAGCACTGCCGGGCTCAGGCTTGCGGCCTCCAACAGTGAAGCATGACTGAGGCGATCGGCGACGATACGATCGTTTTTTTCCATCAGTGCGGTAATGACCGCCTGATTGGCGGCAAAACCGGAGATAAATAACAGCGCACGTGAATAGCCCAGCCACTGCGCCAGCTCCTCTTCCAGTGCCTGATGCGCGATGGAATAGCCGCTTACGTGACCTGAGCCACCGCTGCCAACGCCAAAGCGTTCTGCTCCCTGCTGCCACGCGCACACAATCTGCGGATGGTGGCTTAAACCGAGATAATCATTACTGGAGAAATTCAGATACTGGCGACCATCGGCCTGTAGCCAGCGTCCTGCCCCCTGCGTCACCGCATAACGGCGGCGCAGGGCATCGGCAGAACGACGCACCGCCAGCGCATCGTCTATTTTTTGCTGCCAGGTCATACTGTCGCCGCATTGTAGTAATCATCAGTGTCCGGCGTACGCAGAGCCTGCTCCAGACGCTGTTGCTGTTCGTTATCGCCCGCCAGTACCGCCGTTTGCTGCGGGTTAAGCCCCAGCTTGCGGAACAGCAGCAGATCTTTATCTTCGTTCGGGTTCGGCGTGGTCAACAGTTTGCAGCCGTAGAAAATAGAGTTGGCCCCGGCCATAAAACACATCGCCTGAGTTTGCTCATTCATCTGCTCGCGGCCAGCGGAAAGACGCACGTACGAGGTCGGCATCATGATCCGCGCTACAGCGATAGTGCGGATAAAATCAAATGCATCCACATCGTCGTTATCCGCCAGTGGAGTACCTTTTACCTTCACCAGCATGTTGATGGGCACGCTTTCCGGCGGCGTGGGAAGATTCGCCAGTTGCAGCAACAACCCGGCACGATCGGTGACCGTTTCACCTAACCCGACGATACCGCCTGAGCAGACTTTGATCCCGGCCTCACGCACTTTATCCAGCGTATCAAGACGTTCCTGATAGGAACGAGTCGTGATGATATTGCCGTAGAATTCTGGCGAAGTGTCGAGGTTGTGGTTGTAGTAATCCAGCCCCGCACGGGCAAGACGTTGGGCCTGCGTTTCATCCAGCGTTCCCAGCGTCATACAGGCTTCCAGTCCCAGTTCTTTCACGCCCTGTACCATCTGCTCCAGATAAGGCATATCGCGCTCGTGCGGATTCTTCCATGCCGCCCCCATGCAGAAACGTGTTGAACCCGCTTGCTTGGCTTTACGCGCAGAGTCCAGTACCTGCTCAACTTCCATCAATCGTTCTGTTTCCAGACCGGTTTTATAGCGGGAACTTTGTGGGCAGTATTTACAGTCTTCCGGGCAGGCACCGGTTTTAATCGACAGCAGTGTACTCACCTGTACCTGCCGCGGGTCAAAATGCTGACGGTGGATCTGTTGCGCTTCGAACAGCAGATCCAGCAGGGGTTTTTCAAATAATTCGGTGACTTGCGACATTGTCCAGCGAGAAGAGTGAGCCATATTGGTGTACGTTTCGTTGTTAGTTTGGTGTAGACTTGTAAACCTAAATCTTTTTAATTTGGTTTACAAGTCGATTATGACAACTGACGATATTGCCTTTGACCAACGCCATATCTGGCACCCTTACACCTCCATGACCTCCCCGTTACCGGTGTATCCGGTAGCGCGTGCAGAAGGTTGCGAACTGATTTTATCCAGCGGTGAGAGACTGATTGACGGCATGTCATCCTGGTGGGCGGCAATCCACGGTTACAACCACCCGCAGTTGAACGCCGCAATGAAAACGCAGATCGATGACATGTCACATGTGATGTTTGGCGGCATTACCCATGCCCCTGCCATTTCACTGTGCCGCCAGTTGGTCGCCATGACGCCAGAGGCACTGGAATGCGTTTTCCTCGCGGATTCAGGCTCTGTTGCCGTCGAAGTGGCAATGAAAATGGCGCTGCAATACTGGCAGGCAAAAGGCGAATCTCGCCAGCGTTTCCTGACATTTCGTAACGGCTATCACGGAGACACCTTCGGCGCAATGTCGGTCTGCGATCCCGACAACTCAATGCACAGCCTGTGGAAAGGGTATCTGCCGGAAAACCTCTTCGCTCCAGCCCCGCAGAGTCGGATGGACGGCGAATGGAATGAGCTGGACATCGTGCCCTTTGCCCGTTTGATGGCCGCGCATCGCCATGAGATTGCAGCCATTATCCTGGAGCCGATTGTGCAGGGTGCAGGCGGCATGCGCATGTACCATCCTGAATGGTTAAAACGCATTCGCAGGATGTGCGACCGCGAAGGGATCCTGCTGATTGCCGATGAAATCGCCACCGGGTTTGGCCGTACCGGGAAGCTGTTTGCCTGTGAACACGCCAACATTGCGCCGGATATTTTGTGCCTTGGTAAAGCATTAACCGGCGGGACGATGACACTTTCCGCCACCCTGACCACCCGTCAGGTCGCGGAAACCATCAGCAACGGCGAGGCTGGCTGCTTTATGCACGGCCCGACTTTTATGGGTAACCCGCTGGCCTGCGCCGTCGCCTCCGCCAGTTTGTCTCTGCTGGAAACAGGCGAGTGGCGTGCGCAGGTCGCAGCTATTGAAGAACAATTGCGCAGCGAACTGGCACCTGCAGCTGATTCCGCATATGTCGCCGATGTACGCGTACTCGGCGCCATCGGTGTGATAGAAAGCACGCATCCGGTGAATATGGCGGCGTTACAAAAGTTCTTCGTTGAACAAGGCGTGTGGATCCGGCCGTTTGGCAAACTCATCTACCTGATGCCGCCGTACATTATCCAGCCAGATCAACTGCGTCGCCTGACGCAGGTCGTGAACGATGCTGTGCGCAATGAAACATTTTTTAGCCAATAATCGGCGGTAAGTTATGAGGTTTCTGGCTACACTTTTTGGCTAACGAGAGGAGTCAGCATGAAACTAATGAGTAACGATCTGCGCGACGGGGAGAAGCTCCCGCATCGCCATGTATTTAACGGTATGGGGTATGACGGAGATAATATCTCCCCGCATCTGCTATGGGATGATGTACCTGCCGGGACCAAAAGCTTTGTTGTGACCTGTTACGATCCTGATGCGCCAACCGGCTCCGGCTGGTGGCACTGGGTGGTAGTCAACCTGCCTGCAGATACCCGTGTACTGACACAAGGATTCGGCTCCGGTCTGGTTGCGCTGCCGGAGGGAGTCATTCAGACACGCACGGATTTTGGTAAAGCGGGCTATGGCGGCGCGGCGCCACCAAAAGGAGAAACGCATCGTTATATCTTTACGGTTCATGCGCTGGATGTGGAGCGTCTTGATGTTGATGAGGGCGCCAGCGGAGCGATGGTCGGATTTAACGTCCATTTCCACTCGCTCGCCAGCGCGTCAATCACCGCACTGTTCAGTTAATCTCTGAGCCGGATAAGCGTCAGCGCCATCCGGCATTTTCTTACAGAAACTCGGGCACCAGCTTCAGCAAGGTTCCCTGCGCTAACAACTCGGTCGCGCACTCAATATCCGGGGCGAAAAAACGGTCCTGTGTATAGTGTGAAACCTGTTCACGCAATGCCTGACGCGCCTGTTCCAGCAGCGGGCTTGAGGTCAGTCCTTCTCGCAAATCGATTCCCTGACAGGCCGCCAGCCACTCCACGGCAATCACCCCGCGCGTATTGGCCGCCATCTCCCACAGTCGACGACCGGCCGCAGGCGCCATTGACACATGGTCTTCCTGGTTAGCCGAGGTCGGCAAACTGTCTACGCTGTGCGGGTGCGCCAGTGCTTTATTTTCGCTGGCAAGCGCGGCGGCTGTGACCTGAGCAATCATAAAGCCGGAGTTGACCCCGCCGTTTTTGACCAGGAAAGGCGGTAACTGTGACATGTGCTTATCCATCATCAACGCAATACGTCGCTCTGATAAAGCACCTATTTCCGCAATCGCCAGCGCCAGATTATCCGCCGCCATCGCCACCGGTTCCGCATGGAAATTGCCGCCAGAAATAACATCGCCCTCTTCGGCAAACACCAGCGGGTTATCTGAAACTGCATTGGCTTCCACCAGCAGCACCTCCATGACCTGGCGCATTTGCGTCAGGCACGCCCCCATCACCTGCGGCTGACAGCGCAAAGAATATGGATCCTGCACTTTTTCGCAGTTATGGTGCGACTGCGAAAGCGCTGTGGAATCGGTCAGCACGTGGCGATAAAGAGAGGCGGCATCAATTTGCCCACGCTGTCCCCGTGCGGCATGAATACGGGCATCAAACGGACGTCGGGAGCCCAGCACCGCTTCGGTGGTCAGCGCCCCGCATACTGTCGCCGAGGCAAACAGTTCCTGCGCTTCAATCAACCCGCGCAGAGCAAAAGCCGTGGATGCCTGTGTACCATTCAGCAACGCCAGTCCTTCCTTCGCCTCCAGCGTGATCGGCTCCAGCCCGGCCTTCTTCAGCGCTTCTGCGGCCGGAAGCCATTCTCCCCGCCAGCGTGCCTTACCCTCACCCAACAAGGTGAGCGACATATGCGCCAGCGGAGCCAGATCGCCCGATGCCCCGACCGAGCCTTTCGCCGGGATCAACGGGTAAACCTCCGCATTCACCAGTGCAATCAGCGCTTCAATCACGCTCAGGCGAATACCGGAGAAACCGCGCGCCAGACTGTTGATTTTCAGCACCATGATCAGACGCACCATCGCATCATCCAGCGGTTCACCGACGCCCGCCGCATGAGAAAGCACCAGCGAACGCTGGAGATTTTGCAAATCTTCAGTGGCAATACGGGTCTGGGCCAGCAGACCAAAACCCGTATTGATGCCGTAAGCCGTGCGGCCTTCGGCAACAATTTTATTGACGCAGTCCACACTGGCATTAATGGCGTCAACCGCGCTGGTATCCAGTCTCAACTGTACCGGCTGCTGCCAGATATCGCGCAACTGTGCAAAGCTCAGATGGCCCGGCGTTAAGGTAATGGTATTCATATCAGCGTTTCCCCTGCGTTGCGGCAACCATCGGCAAGTTCAGCCCTTCTTCGACAGCACATTCCACAGCAATGTCATACCCGGCATCGGCATGACGCATCACGCCCGTCGCCGGATCGTTATGTAATACCCGGGCGATACGTGCGGCGGCTTCATCAGTACCATCGCAGACAATCACCATCCCGGCATGCTGGGAGAAGCCCATTCCTACCCCGCCGCCATGGTGCAGTGATACCCAGGTCGCACCGCTGGCAGTATTAAGGAGCGCGTTCAGCAGCGGCCAGTCGGACACTGCGTCTGAACCGTCACGCATGGATTCGGTTTCACGGTTAGGGCTGGCAACCGATCCAGAATCCAGGTGATCGCGACCAATGACGATAGGTGCGGAAACTTCACCACTACGCACCATCTCGTTAAACGCCAGACCCAGCTTTTGTCGCCACTCCAGCCCTACCCAACAGATACGCGCAGGTAACCCCTGGAAATTAATCCGCTCACGCGCCATATCCAGCCAGTGATGGAGATGCTTATCGTCGGCCACGATCTCTTTTACTTTGGCATCGGTCTTATAAATATCCTGCGGATCGCCGGAAAGCGCCACCCAGCGGAACGGGCCAATGCCGCGACAGAACAGCGGCCGAATGTAGGCCGGCACAAATCCAGGGAAATCAAAGGCATTTTCCACACCCATCTCTTTTGCCATCTGACGAATGTTATTGCCGTAGTCAAATGTCGGAACGCCCAGTTTGCTAAAGGCCAGCATCGCCTGCACATGCGTCGCCATCGAACGTTTCGCTGCCTGAACCGTACCCTGCGGATCGGATATTGCTTTCGCCTGATACTCTTCCCAGCTCCAGCCGGACGGCAAATAACCGTGCAGCGGGTCATGGGCGCTGGTCTGGTCGGTAACCATATCCGGACGCACACCACGCTTGACCAGTTCAGGCACAATGTCAGCGGCGTTGGCACACAGCGCAATGGAAACCGCTTTCCCCGCGCGGGTGTATTTTTCGATACGCGCCAGTGCGTCATCAAGCGAAGTTGCCTGCTCATCCACATAGCGGGTACGCAGACGGAAGTCGATACGGCTTTGCTGACATTCAATGTTCAGCGAACAGGCGCCCGCCAGGGTTGCGGCCAACGGTTGCGCCCCGCCCATCCCCCCCAATCCGGCGGTCAGCACCCAGCGTCCGCTCAGGTTGCCTTGATAATGCTGACGTCCTGCTTCGACGAAGGTCTCATAGGTTCCCTGTACGATGCCCTGACTGCCAATGTAGATCCAGCTCCCGGCAGTCATCTGGCCGTACATCGCCAGCCCTTTCGCGTCCAGTTCGTTAAAGTGTTCCCAGGTCGCCCAGTGCGGGACCAGATTGGAGTTGGCGATTAAGACCCGTGGTGCATTGTCATGGGTTTTGAACACGCCGACCGGTTTACCGGACTGCACTAACAAAGTTTCGTCGGCTTCCAGTCCGGTCAGCGCCTTGATGATGGCGTCATAACATTCCCAGTCACGCGCGGCGCGACCAATCCCGCCGTAAACCACCAGCTCGTGGGGATTTTCCGCCACCTCGGGATCAAGGTTATTCATTAACATGCGCAGCGGCGCTTCGGTCAACCAGCTTTTGGCTGTTAAGTTCGTGCCTCTTGGGGCCCGAATATCCTGCTGACGATACTTGCTTTGGGGCATGGTAAAACACTCCTCACGAACGATCGGACAGATAAGTAACATATACTTGTCTATACAAGTTGTCGCAAGGCTGCATTTAACAATTGAGATACATTTTTGTTATATTGCGTCAGCAATCACGGTTTTTGCGTCCTCGTATCAGGACATAAAACGTCCCTGCAGACGGTAGCGGGAACCCGGAAAGAGCAAGTGGGCATGGGAGACAATATGTGACGCCGACCAGGTCCGGCGACGAATTAGCAGGCAGGGATCATGTTCTTTAATGTTCAGTAGCGCACACTCTTCTGCACTGGCTCGCACGGCTTCCACAATATGCTCACCTTCTGTCAGCGGCGCAATCAGCGACAAGTAAGCGTGCGGCGTAGTCTGGCTGTAATCCTGCGTCAGGTATTCCGGCACAATTTCTGCATTCACACAGCGATCTTCAATCTGCACCGGCTGATCGTTTTCATAGTGCACCATGATGGAGTGAAAAATGGACGTGCCCTCTGCAACGTTCAACGCCGTAGCCTGCAGAGCACTTGCCTGAGTTCTTTCCAGCGTCAAAACCTCGCACCGGTGCTGATGCTGCCGGGCAATGATTTCATCCGCGATACTGCGAATTTCGAACAGCGCAGACTGACCTTTTGGCTCGGCGACAAATGTCCCGACCCCCTGCAAGCGCACCAACAATCCTTCATCCGTTAGCTCACGCAGCGCCCGGTTAATGGTCATTCGACTAAAACCATACTGCGCCACCAGTTCCGCTTCCGACGGGATACGGTCGTGCGCTTGCCAGATGCCACTGGCAATTTTGTCGCTGATCTCCTGTTTGACCTTTTCGTAAAAAGGGGCCGGAGCTGAACGGTTGCGGGATGGGAGCATGCGTAAGCCTTCCTTAAGCAGAGAGTTTTAATTGCCAGATAGCGACCACGGCATCGGCCTGATAAGCGAACCACTATCAGGCATGTCAGCGCCACCAGTGCGCGATTTGCCAGCCAAGCCGCGCCGCAACGCGTGCTGCCCTGCCATCATCGTCAAAGCGGGGATTAAATTCAACCATGTCCACCGCCTGTAATTTACCACTGCAACAAAGAGGTTCAATTAACCCCAGTACCGTCGCCAGCGGAACGCCCAGCGCAGCAGGCGCAGACACCGCCGGCATTTCCCAGACCGGTAAAACGTCGAGGTCAATCGTCAGATAGATAACATCTACGCTGGCGACAAACTGTGCTATCTGTGCCTGCGCCTGATGGCAATGCAAATCTTCCACCACAGTGACACCGCGGCGTTGCGCTTCATCCCATAACGCCTGAGTGTTTGCCGCCCGGCTGACACCCACGCAGGCGTAATAAAACTCGCGCTGCTGCTCGTCGCAAAGCTCTGCCAGCTGGCGAAACGGCGTCCCTGATGTGGCCTGTTCGGCATGACGTAAATCCAGATGTGCATCGAGATTCACTATACCCACTTTTGAACGCGGGAACGCATCCAGTAGACCTGCACCGTGAGCAAATGCGGTTTCGTGCCCGCCACCTAATACAAAGGTGCGCATCTCTGCCAGCTGACAGCGTTGTACCGCACTGCGTAGCGCCTGCTGTGCACCTTCAAGGTCCGGGGACTGCGCTACAATATTTCCCAGGTCCACCAGTCTGTCATGACCACTGTGACTGGCTAAATTTGCCAGCGCCTTACGCAGCGCGTCGGGTGCACCGGCCGCCCCCGCACGCCCCTGATTACGTTTCACACCTTCGTCGCAGGCAAATCCAAGCAGCGCAATCTGTTCACGATACATTTCAGGAGCGAACGCCGGACTAAGCGTGATGGTCTGAAACAGACGCAACGCATTCGCTGACTCAACACGATCATCGCGTCCCTGCCAGAGCGCAGGTGATGCGGGTTGCCAGTTCATCATGATATCTGCCCTCTGAATACACGTTGATAAAGTGGGTTGCGGCCAGGTTCGTAGAGAATTTCCACCGGCAGTTGCGCATCCCAGACCACAAAATCGGCAACGAATCCGGCCTTCAGTTGTCCGTGAGTGTCATGACGACCAAGCGCACGAGCCGCATGACGGGTTACGCCAGCCCAGGCCTCCTCTGGCGTTAAGCCAAACTGTACGCAGGCCATATTCATCGCCCAGTGCAGGCTAATAAACGGACTGGTGCCAGGATTGAAATCCGTTGCCACCGCCATTGGCACCTGATAGTGACGCAGCCATTCCACTGGTGGGCGCTGCTGTTCTTTGAGGAAGTAAAATGCCCCCGGCAACAGAACCCCGACCGTACCACTTTGGCTCATCGCCACCACTCCGGCTTCATCCAGGTATTCAATATGATCGGCTGACAAACCGTGGTAGCGGCTTACCAGTTGCGCACCACCAAGCAATGAGAGTTGCTCAACATGACCTTTCACCGGGATGCCCAGTGCCTGAGCGGCCTGAAATACACGCTCACTCTGTGTCAGCGTGAACCCGACGCTTTCACAAAACAGATCGACGGTCTCAAACAGACCTTTTTTCCACAACTGCGGCAAAATAGTCTCGCATACCAGTGTAATGTAGCCATCAGGGTCGTCACGGTACTCCACAGGCGTGGCATGCGCAGCCAACAGCGTAGGGCTGATTTCAATGATATTTTCCGCCGCCAGTGCTGACACCACGCGTAATATCTTCTCTTCAGTCGCTAAATCCAGGCCGTAACCTGATTTAATCTCCAGTAGCGTAACGCCTTCGTTTTTTAGCTGCGCCATCCGCGCCTGCGCTACGCGAAAGAGTTGTTCGGCTGAGGCTCGACGAGTCGCAGAGACGGTAGCATTGATTCCTCCCCCCTGGGCGCTGATTTGCTGATAGGAAACTCCGTTCAGTCTCTGTTCCCATTCGCCTGCGCGATTCCCGCCAAACACCAGGTGCGTATGACAGTCAATCAGACCCGGTGTAATCAGCCGCCCCTGCATATCAAATGTATTATCGTGGGTAAGGTATAACGATGATTCAGGCACAATATCTCGAATCTTACCCTGACGGACGATCAGCGCATGGCCATCCACCAGGCCATACGGTGTATCACGTTCAGGATCCATGGTCGCCAGGCGGACATTGCGCCAGATAGCATCATCAGGGAAAAACTGCTGCATTCGACTCACCACTTGTCATAGGTTGTATAGACATTTATTTTGCATCCTGCGGATGTTGTCAACCTGATGGACCACAATTGTTATCTAATTGTGATATAAGGACTCTCAACGCCAGACATTGCTGCGATAAAAAACAACTTTTTACCTTTTCGCCTTCCCGTTTCGCTCAACTTAGTATAAAAAAGCAGGCTTCAATGGATAACTTTCAAAGCCCGGAGCAACCTGTGAACATATCATCAGTTTCCCGTCTGGCGCTGGCTATGGCTTTTGGCGTGACGCTGACTGCCTGTAGCTCAACCTCGCCCGATCAAATTCCTTCCGATCAGACCGCGCCTGGCACCTCCTCGCGCCCGATTCTGTCGGCGAGTGAAGCCAAAAATTTCGTTGCCGCACACTATTTTTCAGCACTGACGCCAAATACTGCGCCGTGGACCCCTTCTTCTATTTCCCTGCCAGCGCAGCCTGATTTTGTTGTCGGCCCGGCAGGTACGCAAGGCGTTACCCACACCACTATTCAGGCGGCGGTTGATGCAGCAATCATAAAACGTACCAATAAACGTCAATATATCGCCATTATGCCGGGTGAATATCAGGGCACGGTCTACATCCCTGCTGCCACGGGTAGCCTGACCTTATACGGTACAGGCGAAAAACCGCTTGATGTGAAAATCGGCCAGGCCATTGACGGTGATATGAGCACCGCAGACTGGCGTCGTTCAGTGAACCCGGGTGGTAAATATATGCCAGGAAAACCGGCGTGGTATATGTTCGATAACTGCCAGAACAAGCGCGGTCCGAATATTGGCGTGATGTGTTCTGCGGTGGTTTGGTCACAAAACAACGGCCTGCAATTGCAGAATCTGACCATTGAAAACAATCTGGGTGACAGCGTTGATGCAGGTAATCACCCGGCAGTTGCGCTGCGTACCGATGGCGATAAAGTTCAGATTAACAACGTCAATATCCTGGGTCGCCAGAATACCTTCTTCGTTACTAACAGCGGCGTGCAAAACCGTCTGGAAAACGATCGTCAACCGCGTACACTGGTCACTAACAGCTACATTGAAGGCGATGTGGATATCGTGTCTGGTCGCGGCGCGGTGGTGTTTGATAATACTGATTTCCGTGTGGTGAACTCACGAACTCAGCAGGAAGCTTACGTATTTGCCCCGGCAACGCTGTCGAACATTTACTACGGCTTCCTCGCCACCAACAGCCGCTTTACGGCAAGTGGCGATGGTGTGGCGCAACTGGGCCGCTCGCTGGATGTTGATGCGAACACTAATGGTCAGGTGGTTATTCGTGACAGCGTGATCAACGAAGGCTTTAACATGGCGAAACCATGGGCTGACAGTGTTATCGCCAAGCGTCCATTCGCGGGTAACACCGGTGCGGAAGATGATAAAGGTGAAATTCAGCGTAACCTGAACGACACCAACTTTAACCGCATGTGGGAATACAACAACCGCGGTGTCGGTAGTAAAGTGGTTGCAGAGCCGAAGCAGTAATTGTTTAGCGCGATCAAAAAGAGGGCCTGGAGCCCTCTTTTTGATTTCTGTACACCATTCTTACGTCTGCTTACTGAATCCCATAGAAAAGAAAATTCAGCGCTGATTTAATCGTATTTTCATAATCTGCCGCGCTACAAAATTCACAGCCCAACACATGCTCAGGAATGCTGGCAAGCTCGTGTGTCATAAGCACAAAATCTTCCCCCTCTAAATTGAGCATCGGCGTCAATTGTTCACTACGTGGACCTGTGTAGTTTCCAGCTGGAAATAAAGGAATCACAACGCGTGTATTTCTCCGCCCTATAATATCGCTCTGAACATCAAGCAAATAGGGGTAGGCTGTCGGTTTCCCCGTATTTTTGTAGGCCATAAATTGCATCGTCAAAACGTCCTGTAGGTATCCGACAGCAGTCCATTCTCTTCCGTTAACTGGTTAAGATAGTCAATGGCAGACTCATTCTCTTTCTTCCAACGGGTAACTTCCAGTTGGTGAATTTCAGCTTTGAGTGCATTCGTCAGGGTCTTTGACATATTGATCCCCGCCGCGCGCGCTTCCTGAATCAGTTGCGGCTCAATTGTTACAGTCACCGTTTTTTTAGTGCGCATTTTCGCGACTGGCATACGCCCCCCTAATACGTGTATTGATATGTGTCTCTTACACACAATATTATCACATATTGCAACGCTTACAGAAAAAAAGCCAGCCCCGAACCAACGGGACTGGCTTAAGATAAGTGATGCGAATGCTTAATACGCGTTAACCACTACCCACATTGGGCCTTGTCCTACCGCATAGCGACCTTTCTCAGTCAGAAGTCCCTGCTCACCAGCGATTTCATACACCGCAATATGGTGTGACTTCTGCCCGGCAGCAATCAGGTATTTACCACTGTGATCGATATTGAATCCACGCGGCTGCGCTTCGGTTGGCTGGAAGCCCTCTTTAGTCAGCACGCTACCGTCTTCTGAAACGCTGAACACAGTAATCAAGCTGGCGGTACGGTCACAGGCATACAGATGGCGGCCATCCGGCGTAATATGGATATCCGCAGCCCAGCGGGTATCAGAAAAATCAGCAGGCATCATATCCAGCGTCTGTACACACTCAATTTTGCCGTGCGGATCTTTCAATTCCCAGACGTCAACCGAACTGTTCAGCTCATTGACACAGTAGGCATATTGCTGATTCGGATGGAACGCCATATGGCGTGGCCCTGCACCTTCGACGGTGGTCACTTCCGCGGGATCCTGCGCTATCAGTTTGCCATCATCACAGAGGCCAAACAGGCAGATACGATCCTGCTTCAATGCGGGAACCCACAGAGTGCGATTATCCGGTGAGATATTAGCCGAGTGGCATCCGTCCAGACCTTCCACCACATCCACCAATTCAACCGGCAAACCATCCTCCAGACGCGTCACACTAACGCTACCGGCGTTATACGATCCAACAAAGACAAAACGCCCCTGATGGTCGGTGGAAATATGCGTCGGGCTTCCCGGCAGTGCGGATTCCGCAGCGAAGGTCAGCGCACCGTCATCTGGCGCAATACGGTACGCCAGCACACGAAACTCCGGGCGCACACCAACATAGAGGTAGCGCTTATCCGGGCTGACAACCATCGGCTGTACCTGACCCGGTACATCAACCACCTGCACAAGCGTTAGCGAACCTTCGTGATTCAGGCTCCAGACATGGATTTGCTGACTCTCAGGGCTGGCGGTATAAACGGTTTGCTTCATGAATACTCCTTTGCTTTTGGCAAGTGGCTGCAATTGCCTGATACACGCCTAAAGTAGACGCTTTTAACGGGGAATGCTTAATTAAGGCTCATAATTTTGTCCGGCTCCCGACTCGGTGTACCATTCCTGCAGACAAAATTATCAACCTTAATCTGGAAAAACCTATGACCGCACGCGTGATTGCCCTGGATTTAGACGGTACCTTGCTGACGCCGAAAAAAACCTTGTTACCATCCTCCCTCGAGGCTCTTTCTCGTGCAAGGGAAGCAGGCTACCAACTTATCATTGTCACAGGTCGCCATCACGTTGCTATTCATCCTTTTTATCAGGCACTGGCGCTGGATACACCTGCAATTTGCTGTAACGGTACTTACTTGTATGATTATCAGGCAAAAAACGTACTGGAATCCGATCCGCTTCCTGTGGAGCAGGCATTGCAGCTGATCGATATGCTGGATGAGCATCAGATCCATGGTCTGATGTACGTAGATGAGGCCATGTTGTATGAGCGCCCGACCGGGCATGTGGTTCGTACCGCTAACTGGGCGCAAACCCTGCCGCCGGAACAGCGTCCAACATTCACTCAGGTGTCGTCGTTGGCACAGGCCGCACGTGACGTTAATGCCGTGTGGAAATTTGCTCTGACCGACGAAGATATTCCAAAACTGCAGCAGTTTGGTAAACACGTTGAGCAACAACTGGGGCTGGAATGCGAATGGTCCTGGCACGATCAGGTCGATATTGCCCGTAAAGGCAACAGCAAGGGAAGACGCCTTACCCAGTGGATTGAAGCGCAAGGCGGCTCAATGGAGAATGTGATAGCTTTTGGCGATAACTTTAACGATATCAGCATGCTGGAAGCAGCAGGAACCGGTGTTGCGATGGGTAATGCAGACGATGCCGTCAAAGCTCGCGCCAATATTGTGATTGGCGACAACACCACTGACAGCATCGCGAAGTTTATCTATTCTCACCTGCTGTAATCAGGCGGTAATCGATACGCTCTTAATTTGCGCGTACAACCACAGGCCAGGTTTGATGCCCAGCTCATCTCTGGCCCATGGGCTGATTCTTGCCCACAACGTTTTACCGCCCACCTCAAGCTGAACTTCCACCTGCCCGTTATCGTCATAACACTGCGCGACCTTCGCGCGTAATACGTTGCGAATACTGGTTTGCTGCGGCGGTTGTAATACCAGTGAAACATCAGATGCCTGAATGCGGATACGCAGCACGCTTTGCAGCGGCTCATCGAGCTTGTTTACCCACAGATGCTGATCGCCGAGCGCCAGCGCGGTCATGGCATAATGCGGGTGGTGCTCCAGCACACTGACTTTCAGAATACTGCTCTGTTGTTCCTTTGGCAGCCAGGGGTGCATAACGCTACTGCCCCAGACATCTTCCAGCGAGCCAAACGCTTTTACCTGCCCGTTTTCCAGCACCATCACTTTATCGGCCAGATGCAAAATCTCATCCAGAGAGTGGCTGACATATAGCATAGGAATATTGATTTCACGCGCAAGGCGTTGCAGGTAAGGCAACAGTTCCCGTTTACGCGGAATATCCAGCGACGCTAACGGTTCATCCAGCAGCAACAACTCCGGTGCGGTAAGCAACGCCCGACCAATAGCTACACGCTGTTTTTCACCGCCGGAAAGGCTACCCGGCAAACGGTCAAGCAACGGCTCAATTCCCAGCAGCGCCACCAGCTTATCAAACTGTCCGGTCATGCTTTTCGCCATGCCGTAGCGCAGATTACCGCGTACCTTATAATGCGGGAACAGTCGCGCATCCTGGAAAACGTAGCCCACCCGGCGTTTTTCAGGAGTTAAGCAGACTCCCTTTTCAACGTCATTCAACACCCGACCGTTGAGTACAATGCGTCCGGATTGCGGCTTAGTCAGTCCGCTAATCGCGTTAATCAGCGATGTTTTACCTGCGCCGGAAACGCCAAAAATAGCCGTAATACCGCTGGCAGGCAGCGTTTCATTGAGCGTCAGACAGTGGGTTCCTAACGTCTGAGAGAAATTAAGTTCCAGCATGATTATCGCCCCGTCCGCTCGCGACTAATCCGCGCCAGCCATTCAGAAATAAGCAGTGAAATCAAAGCCAGCACAATAGAAATAATGCATAACCTTGCCGCCGCGCTTTCGCCGCCAGGCGTCTGGATTAGGGTATACATCGCAGAAGGGATCGTGCGAGTTTCACCTGGAATGTTGGAAACAAAGGTAATGGTCGCACCGAACTCACCGAGTGATCGGGCAAACGCCAGTACTGTACCAACAATGATCCCAGGCAGCATCAATGGTAATGTGATGGTCAGGAATACGCGCCAGCGTCCGGCGCCCAACGTTCGAGCTGCCTGCTCCAGTTTGACGTCGACTGCCTCGAGAGCCAGACGGATAGCCCGCACCATGAGTGGGAAGGACATCACTGCCGCGGCAAGAACTGCACCGCGCCAGCTAAACGCAAAGGTAATACCAAACCAGTCATACAACCGCTCGCCGATAAATCCGCGCCGCCCCATGGCGATCAATAACAGATAACCCACTACCACCGGCGGCAGAACCAGAGGCAAATGCAAAACGCTGTCGAGCAGCGCTTTACCTGGAAACTTGCATCGCACAAGCAACCAGGCAAAGAAGATCCCAAACGGCAGACTAAACAGCACGGCCAGGGAAGAAACTTTCAGGCTCAATATAACGGCCTGCCATTCAGGATCGCTGAGTATCATTACTTGGTCGTAAATCCATAACGTTTAAAGATTTCAGAAGCCTGCGGTCCTTTCAGATAGTCATAGAACGCGCTGACCGTTGCGTTTTTGTGCCCATCAACAATCGCGACAGGGTATTCCACTTTTTTGTGTGAATCTTCCGGGAAAGTCGCCACAACTTTTACGCCTTTGCTGGCAACAGCATCGGAACCGTAAACGATCCCCAGCGGCGCTTCATTACGCTCTACCAGCGCCAGCGCACCACGGACGTCTTCAGCAGGCGCCAGTTTTGGTGCCAGGGTATCCCATGCTCCCAGTTTTTGCAGCGCTTCTTTGGCATAAATGCCCGCCGGAACATGTTCCGGGTCACCAACAGCCAGACGTCCACCGTTCAACAGACTGGTCCAGTTAGTTTTGCTGTCAATGGTAAAGTCTTTCTGTTCACTAGCTTTAGGAGCCACAACAACCAGGCTGTTCCCAAGCAGCGTCTTACGCGTCGCAGTATCGATAGACTTCTTCTCTACCGCATAATCCATCCATTTCTGGTCGGCAGAAATAAATAGATCGGCTGGTGCTCCAGCTTCAATCTGACGCGCCAGCGTAGAAGATGAGGCAAAAGAGGAGACAACATCGACATTCTTTTCTTTTTTATAAACCACTGCAATGTCCTGCATCGCGTTTGTCAACGAAGCCGCTGCGAACACCGTAATTTTACCTTCATCCGCCAGCGCATGCCCGGCAACAGAAAGAGAGAGCGTTGCCCCTGCAAACAAGCGTAACCATGAACGTGCCATCTGTAACTCCTTTGAGTTTCGTTATGTATGCAACAATATAACGATTAAACCAGGGTTTTCCCAGTGGTTATTGATACCAATTAGAGGTTACACAAAGAAAATATCGGCAAGAAAAGCAGGATCTTGAGGAACGATGCACAAAGGATTTCGAGTGATATTGAGCGGAGGCAAATAACAAAAATGCGACTTAAAGGACGAAGAAGATAAAACGCCCGACTGAGCGGGCGTTTGGGGAATCAATGATTCTGTCTGGACTGGTCTTTCTGACCGATACCGGAAAAAATGTTGAACACTTCACCCAGTCCGTAAATCAGACCCAGAATGACGGCCATTACCACAGGTACCATGATTACGGCGAATACCAGACTTTTCAATAACTCTAACATGGTCAACTCCAGATATAGTCCTTAGTTGTATTCTAACCACATAACGTAGAAAAGCACTCCCCTTTTGTGCTGTCGGCTTTGCGCGCGCGCGGTTTTCCGTCACAATACCCTTTTTTGCCAGGAGCTCGTTATGCAGGCCGAAATCCTCCTTACCCTGAAACTTCAGGAAAAACTGTTTGCCGATCCCCGCCGCATTTCTCTGCTAAAGCACATTGCGCTTTCCGGCTCCATCAGCCAGGGCGCGAAGGATGCGGGCATCAGTTATAAAAGTGCCTGGGATGCCATTAACGAAATGAACCAGCTCAGCGAGCAGACGTTGGTTGAGCGTGCTACTGGTGGCAAAGGCGGCGGCGGCGCGGTATTGACCCGTTATGGTCAGCGCCTGATTCAACTGTATGATTTACTTGCACAAATCCAACAAAAAGCGTTTGATGTTCTGAGCGATGACGATGCGCTCCCGCTCAATAGCTTGCTGGCGGCTATCTCCCGTTTTTCACTGCAAACCAGTGCCCGAAATCAGTGGTTTGGCACTATTACCGCTCGCGACCACAATCAGGTTCAGCAGCATGTCGATGTCCTGCTGGCCGATGGCGAAACGCGGCTAAAAGTCGCACTGACGGCGCAAAGCGGTGAACGTCTCGGGCTTGAAGAAGGCAAAGAAGTTCTGGTTCTGCTTAAAGCACCGTGGGTAGGGATTACGCAGGATAAACGCGTGGCTCAGGCCGCTGACAACCAGTTGCAAGGGACAATTAGCCATATTGAGCGCGGGACAGAACAGTGCGAGGTGTTAATGACCCTACCCGATGGCCAGACGCTATGTGCCACCCTGCCACGTGAAGAGGCGGCAGACCTGACAGAAGGCACCGCTGTGACAGCGTATTTCAATGCCGACCGAGTGATTATCGCCACGTTGTGCTAAGTCGATTGACATCGACCCGCAGAACACGTATCCCTGTTATTAATCGCTGCAATAAATGGGATACAAAATGTCATCGTTGCAAATTTCGCAAGGCACGTTTCGTCTGAGTGACACGAAAACGCTGCAGTTGAATACCTTTGTTTTGAACGCAGGTGATAGCTGGGCGTTTGTTGGCTCTAATGGCAGCGGGAAATCCGCACTGGCCCGGGCACTGGCGGGAGAGCTACCGCTACTCAAAGGTGAACGCCAGTGCCACTTCACGCGTATAACCCGACTCTCATTTGAGCAGCTACAAAAGCTGGTCAGCGATGAATGGCAGCGTAACAATACCGATCTTCTTAGTCCGGGTGAAGACGATACCGGACGAACCACCGCAGAGATTATCCAGGCTGAAGTTAACGATCCCGCCCGTTGTTCAACGCTGGCGCAACAGTTTGGTATTACCTCCCTGCTCGACCGACGTTTCAAATACCTCTCTACCGGTGAAACACGCAAAGCTTTACTTTGTCAGGCGCTGATGTCGGAACCGGAGTTACTGATACTTGATGAACCGTTTGACGGGCTGGACGTTGCGTCACGTCAACAGTTAGCGGATCTGCTCGCTTCGTTGCATCAGACGGGCTATACGCTGGTACTGGTCCTCAACCGCTTTGATGAAATTCCAGACTTCGTGCAGTTTGCAGGCGTGCTTGCCGATTGCACATTGACAGAAAGCGGCGAGAAAGCCGACTTACTGCAACAGGCGCTGATTGCCCAACTTGCTCACAGCGAACAACTTGACGGTATTACGTTGCCCGAGCCTGATGAACCTTCAGTCAGCCTCGCACTTCCCACAGACGATGCCCGCATTGTGCTCAAAGATGGCGTAGTCTCTTATAATGATCGTCCTATTCTCCATGGCCTGAGCTGGCAGGTAAAGCCGGGTGAACACTGGCAAATTGTCGGCCCTAATGGCGCAGGGAAATCGACCCTGCTCAGTTTAATCACCGGCGATCATCCGCAAGGTTACAGCAACGATCTGACCCTGTTCGGCCGCCGACGTGGCAGCGGTGAAACCATCTGGGATATTAAAAAGCACATTGGCTATGTCAGCAGCAGTCTGCATCTGGATTACCGGGTGAGTACCACGGTGCGCAACGTTATTCTCTCGGGTTTCTTTGATTCAATCGGCATCTATCAGGCGGTTTCAGACCGGCAACATAAGCTGGCGCAACGTTGGTTAGACATTTTGGGAATGGATAAACGCACTGCGGATGCCCCGTTCCACAGTCTTTCCTGGGGACAGCAACGGCTGGCACTGATTGTCCGCGCGCTGGTCAAGCATCCTACTCTGCTGATCCTCGACGAACCGTTGCAAGGGCTGGACCCGCTAAATCGTCAGTTGATCCGCCGTTTTGTCGATATCCTTATCAGTGAAGGAGAAACTCAGTTGTTGTTTGTTTCTCACCACGCCGAAGATGCGCCAACCTGTATAACTCATCGACTGGAGTTTATCCCTGAGGGCGATATCTATATCTATCGACAAACATCCCTGCGTTAGTTTTCATTCGCTGGCATTTAGAGGCGCCTTTTTTCACGATCTTTTTCGGATAAAAGGCGCAATCATTAAGAAACTCTATGAGTTACAATCAAATAATTGACGTCAATTTGTGATTTTATCCAAGTGTAAACGATTCCACTAATTTATTCCATGTCACACTTTTCGCATCTTTGTTATGCTATGGTTATTGCATACCATAGGCTTAACGGAGCGAATTATGAGAGTATTGGTTACAGGTGGTAGCGGTTACATAGGAAGCCACACTTGTGTGCAGTTACTGAAAAACGGTCACGACGTCGTGATCCTTGATAACCTCTGCAACAGTAAGCGCAGCGTCCTGCCGGTGATCGAACGTTTAGGTGGAAAGCATCCGACCTTCGTTGAAGGTGATATTCGTAACGAAGCACTGCTCACCGAAATTTTGCACGATCATGCCATTGATACGGTCATTCACTTTGCTGGCCTGAAGGCTGTTGGTGAATCTGTCACCAAACCGCTGGAGTACTACGACAACAACGTGAATGGTACTCTGCGTCTGGTAAACGCTATGCGCGCTGCTAACGTGAAGAACTTCATATTCAGTTCCTCCGCAACAGTCTATGGCGATCAGCCAAAAATTCCTTACGTTGAAAGTTTCCCCACTGGTACTCCGCAAAGCCCGTACGGCAAAAGCAAACTGATGGTGGAGCAGATCCTGACCGATCTGCAAAAAGCACAACCAGAGTGGAGCATTGCCCTACTGCGCTACTTCAATCCGGTTGGCGCACACCCATCAGGTGATATGGGTGAAGATCCGCAAGGTATTCCAAATAATCTGATGCCTTACATCGCTCAGGTTGCCGTTGGCCGCCGCGAGTCTCTTGCCGTATTTGGCAACGACTACCCTACCGAAGATGGCACTGGCGTTCGTGATTATATCCACGTGATGGATCTCGCTGACGGTCACGTTGCCGCCATGGAAAAACTGGCTGGTATTCAGGGCGTGCATATTTACAACCTCGGAGCCGGCGTCGGCAGCAGCGTTCTGGACGTGGTCAACGCCTTCAGCAAAGCCTGCGGTAAACCAGTTAACTACCATTTTGCGCCACGCCGTGACGGCGATCTTCCTGCTTACTGGGCTGATGCCAGCAAAGCTGACCGCGAACTGAACTGGCGGGTTACCCGTACGCTGGATGAAATGGCACAGGATACCTGGCACTGGCAGTCACGCCATCCGCAAGGATACCCGGACTAAGGATTTGTCATGACACAATTTAATCCCATCGATCATCCACATCGCCGCTTTAACCCACTTACCGGGCAGTGGATACTCGTTTCGCCACATCGCGCTAAGCGTCCCTGGCAAGGGGCGCAGGAAACACCGTCTAAGCAGGTTTTGCCCGCTCATGATCCGGACTGTTTCCTGTGTGCGGGCAACACACGCGTCACTGGCGATAAAAATCCGAATTACACGGGTACCTTTGTCTTTACCAATGATTTTGCTGCCCTGATGTCCGATACCCCGGACGCGCCAGACAGCCACGATCCATTGATGCGTTGCCAGAGCGCACGCGGTACCAGCCGCGTTATTTGCTTCTCGCCCGATCACAGTAAAACGTTGCCGGAACTCAGCGTTCCTGCGCTGACGGAAATAGTGAAAACCTGGCAAGAACAGACAGCAGATCTGGGGAAAACCTACCCCTGGGTTCAAGTGTTTGAAAATAAAGGCGCGGCGATGGGCTGCTCAAACCCGCATCCACACGGGCAGATTTGGGCCAATAGTTTCCTGCCCAACGAAGCCGAACGCGAAGACAGGCAGCAAAAAGCATATTTCACCGAACAGGGCACGCCAATGCTGTTCGATTATGTCCAGCGTGAACTGACGGATGGCAGCCGTACGGTTGTGGAGACCGAACACTGGCTGGCGGTAGTACCTTACTGGGCAGCATGGCCGTTCGAAACGCTACTGCTGCCGAAAGCACATGTGCTGCGTATTACCGATTTGACCGACGAGCAACGTACCGACCTGGCGCTAGCACTGAAAAAACTGACCAGTCGATACGACAACCTGTTCCAGTGCTCTTTCCCCTATTCCATGGGATGGCACGGTGCGCCATTTAATGGCGAAGAAAATGAGCACTGGCAGTTGCATGCGCATTTTTATCCGCCCCTGCTGCGTTCCGCTACCGTACGTAAATTTATGGTCGGTTACGAAATGCTGGCGGAAACCCAGCGCGACCTGACGGCAGAACAAGCCGCTGAACGTCTGCGTGCGGTCAGCGACATCCATTTTCGCGAATCCGGAGTTTAAATAATGAGTCTGAAAGAAAAAACACAATCTCTGTTTGCAGAAACTTTTGGCTACCCTGCCACCCACACTATTCAGGCTCCGGGTCGCGTTAATTTGATTGGCGAACATACCGATTATAACGACGGTTTCGTCCTGCCTTGCGCCATCGACTACCAAACCGTTATCAGTTGTGCGATGCGGGACGATCGCAAGGTCCGCGTGATCGCAGCTGACTACGACAATCAGATTGATGAGTTCTCTCTTGATGCACCGATTATCGCCCATGACAGCCAGCAATGGTCAAACTATGTGCGTGGCGTCGTGAAACATCTGCAAAAGCGTAATAACACTTTTGGCGGTGCCGATCTGGTGATTAGCGGCAATGTGCCACAGGGCGCGGGCTTAAGTTCCTCCGCCTCGCTGGAGGTGGCCGTAGGCACCGTGTTCCAGCAGCTTTATCATCTGCCGCTCGATGGCGCACAGATTGCCCTGAACGGTCAGGAAGCCGAAAACCAGTTTGTTGGTTGTAACTGCGGCATCATGGATCAGCTAATCTCCGCACTGGGCAAAAAAGATCATGCGCTACTGATCGACTGCCGTACGCTGGGCACTAAAGCGGTTTCTATGCCTGAAGGTGTTGCTGTCGTGATCATCAACAGTAACTTTAAACGTACGCTGGTTGGCAGTGAGTACAACACCCGTCGTGAACAATGCGAAACCGGCGCGCGTTTCTTCCAGCAACCAGCACTGCGTGATGTCAGCCTTGAGACATTTAACACCGTCGCGCACGAACTGGATCCGATCGTAGCCAAACGCGTTCGCCACGTGATCACAGAAAATGCCCGCACCGTTGAAGCGGCAAACGCACTGGAAAAAGGCGACCTGCTGCGTATGGGCCAACTGATGGCAGAATCTCATGCTTCAATGCGCGATGACTTCGAAATCACCGTGCCGCAGATTGATACGCTTGTCGAGATTGTTAAAGCGACCATCGGCGATCAGGGCGGTGTGCGCATGACCGGCGGCGGTTTTGGCGGCTGCATTGTGGCGCTGATCCCGCAAGCTCTGGTTCCTGCCGTACAGCAGGCTGTCGCCACACAGTACGAAGCAAAAACAGGTATCAAAGAGACCTTCTACGTCTGTAAACCTTCACAAGGAGCCGGACAGTGCTGAATGAAATTCCCGTACTGGCCCCCGACGGCCAGCCGTTTCGCCTGCTAACCCTGCGTAATGACGCAGGGATGGTTGTCACCTTGATGGACTGGGGCGCGACTCTTTTGTCTGCCCGCATTCCGCTCAGCGATGGTAGCGTGCGCGAAGCATTGCTTGGCTGTGCCAGCCCGGAGCAATACCCGGATCAGGCCGCGTTTCTGGGCGCTTCAATAGGTCGCTATGCTAACCGTATCGCTAACAGTCGTTACACTTTCTCTGGTGAAATCATCGAATTACTGCCAAGCCAGGGTGAAAACCAGCTACATGGCGGGCCAGACGGTTTCGATAAACGACGCTGGCAGATAGTGAATCAAAACGACCGTCAGGTGTTGTTTGCATTAACGTCTGAAGATGGCGACCAGGGCTTCCCTGGCCATCTTTGCGCAACGGCGCAGTACCGTCTGACTGACGATAACCGCATTTCGATCACCTACCGCGCGACGGTCGATAAGCCCTGCCCGGTGAATATGACGAATCACGTTTATTTTAATCTCGACGGTGACAAAACCGATGTTCGTCAACATAAGCTACAGATTTTGGCCGATGAGTACCTGCCGGTTGATGAAACAGGGATCCCACGCGCTGGTCTGAAATCCGTTGCGGAAACCTCTTTTGATTTCCGCGCACCAAAAGTTATCGATAGCGAATTTTTGGCCGACGACGACCAGCGCAAGGTTAAGGGATACGATCATGCCTTCTTGCTACAGGCACAGGGCGATATCCGCAAACCGGTCGCTCACCTGTGGTCGCAGGATGAAAAACTACACATGGAGATCTACACCTCTGCTCCGGCATTGCAGTTCTACTCCGGGAATTTCCTCGGCGGCACCCCCTCTCGTGGACCAGAAGCTTATGCCGACTGGCAGGGTCTGGCGCTGGAAAGTGAATTCCTGCCGGACAGCCCGAATCATCAGGAATGGCCTCAACCAGACTGCTTCCTGCGCCCTGGCGAAGAGTACGCCAGCGTGACGGAATATCGATTTATTCCTGCCTGATAATTAACCGTAACGAGTCCGATAGCGTAAGTTTATCGGGCTCGTTGTTTATTACCCACATCAAACCCGCTCATAATCCCACCGTTCAAAGACAAAATAGCAACCTTGAGTT
This sequence comes from Citrobacter sp. Marseille-Q5395, assembly GCF_947057495.1. NCBI lineage: Bacteria > Pseudomonadati > Pseudomonadota > Gammaproteobacteria > Enterobacterales > Enterobacteriaceae > Citrobacter > Citrobacter sp. Marseille-Q5395. The sequence goes on from NZ_CAMSEL010000009.1 coordinate 23,952, forward strand.
CACAAGAACCTTACACTGTGTCGCTATTTTCGCTATGGTTATGCGTAAGCATTGCCGCTGACGCATCACGGCAATATAATGAGAATTATTATCATTCGATAAAGCTTGAGGAGTGAGAGTATGGCTGTAACTAAGCTGGTTCTGGTACGTCACGGTGAAAGTCAGTGGAACAACGAAAACCGCTTCACCGGTTGGTATGATGTCGATCTGTCAGAGAAAGGCGTGGGCGAAGCAAAGGCAGCAGGTAAACTGCTGAAAGAGGAAGGCTACAGCTTCGATTTTGCTTACACCTCTGTGCTGAAACGTGCCATCCACACCCTGTGGAACGTGCTGGATGAACTGGATCAGGCCTGGCTGCCTGTTGAAAAATCCTGGAAACTGAATGAGCGTCACTACGGTGCGCTGCAGGGTCTGAACAAAGCAGAAACCGCAGAAAAATACGGTGACGAGCAGGTTAAACAATGGCGTCGTGGTTTTGCGGTAACCCCGCCAGAACTGACCAAAGACGATGAGCGCTATCCGGGTCACGATCCGCGTTATGCACAACTGACCGACAAAGAGCTACCGCTAACTGAAAGCCTGGCGCTAACCATCGATCGTGTTATCCCATACTGGAACGAAACCATTCTGCCGCGCATGAAAAGCGGTGAGCGCGTGATTATCGCCGCTCACGGTAACTCCCTGCGTGCGCTGGTGAAGTACCTGGATAATATGGGCGAAGATGAAATTCTGGAACTCAACATTCCGACCGGTGTACCGTTGGTGTATGAGTTTGACGAAAACTTCAAACCAATCAAACATTACTATCTGGGTAACGCCGACGAAATCGCAGCAAAAGCTGCTGCCGTTGCCAACCAGGGTAAAGCGAAGTAATGTATTTTGCCCGGTAGCGCAAGCTTACCGGGCCTACTATTGCTTATTCTGCTGTTCTTTTTATACGTCAATCACGCCGTCGAGTATCACCTGCGGCCTTCCCTGTGAACACCGTTCTACACGACCCCGAACATTGTACACTTCAGCCAAACTCTCTGCGGTAATGACCTCCTCAGGCTCACCGCTGGCAACCAGTTTCCCGTCTTTGAGCATTAACACGTATTCGCTATGGCGCAGCGCGATATTAATATCATGTACCACAACTACGGTGACCATATTGCGCGCCAGTGTTTCGCGATGGATTAAATCCATCACGTGGAACTGATAGTTTAAATCCAGTGCACTGAGTGGTTCATCTAACAACAGCAGGTCAGGTCGACGGATCAAAGACTGCGCCAGACCGACCAGTTGTCGCTGCCCACCAGAAAGTTGATCGAGGTAGTGCAGCGCCAGATGCGCAATCCCAAGTTGTTCAAGTATTGCCAGCGCCTGAGCGTTACTGCTTTCATCATCTCTTCTACAGGACGCCCGCTGTGCAGCAATAATTGACTCCAGCACATGCAAATGAACACCCTGCGGCAGCGACTGTGGTAAAAACACCACCTTCTCAGCACGTTTAGCAAACGGCAACGATGTTAAATTCTCATCGTCAAGAATCACCTCACCGCTGGCTTTATTCAACCCTGCCAGCGAACGTAGCAATGTTGACTTCCCGCAACCGTTAGGTCCCAGTAATACAGTGATTTTACCGCGTGGCAGCTCGGCGACATTGAGATTATGAATCACTGGTTGTTTAGGATATCCCGCGTCCACTCCCCGGAGAATTAGCCCACTCATGACATGCTCCCCCGATGCCGCAGAATAATGCTCAGGAAAAAGGGGACCCCCACCAGCGATGTGACTATTCCAACAGGGATAATGATACCGGGAATAATGTTCTTCGACGCAATAGAGGCCAGCGAGAGCACCAGTCCCCCCGTCAGTACACTTCCGGGCAGGTAAAAACGATGGTCTTCACCAAATAGCATGCGTGAAATATGCGGTGCAACCAGCCCGATAAAGCCGATGGGGCCTACAAAAGCCACCGACAACGCCGACAATAAGCTGATGCGCAGAAGCGATGACAGGCGTAGCCGCCGCACATCAATGCCAAAACTCATCGCCCGATCTTCGCCCAGGCGCAGCGCCGTGAGTTGCCAGGCGCTACGCATTGACCATGGAAAGACAATGACAACAGCGACGGCCAGTACGCCAAGTTTTTCCCACGAAGCGCGGGCCAGACTACCCATTGTCCAGAAAACCAGTCCCTGTAGTGTGTCTTCATCGGCAACAAACTGCATCATTAACACCAGCGCGTTAAAGGTAAAGACCAGCGCGATGCCAAACAGCACCACACCGGATGTTGCTACACGGGTCCAGCGGGTGATGCCGTCAAGCAGTAAGGCGGAGAGCAGCGCAAAAATAAAGGCATTCGCAGGGATAAACCACGTGGCGGATACCCCCGGAATACCAATACCCAATACAATCGCCAGTGCCGCACCAAAGGCTGCCGCAGACGAGACACCAAGCGTAAACGGGCTCGCCAACGGGTTATTTAAGATAGTTTGCATCTCCGCCCCCGCCAGTCCGAGCGCCATTCCCACCAACAACGCCATTAGCGCGTAAGGTAAGCGGATATCCCAGACTATTACGCGGGTTCCGGCGTTGACACTTAGCGGATGGAGTAGCGCTTGCCAGAGATCGGCAAGAGCCAGGCCAGACGGGCCAAGGGTCGAATCCAGCACCAATGAGGCTGCTATCGCCAAAATAATCACCAGCGCCAGCACCCATCGCTTACGGATAACAAGACGATAGCGTTCGTCAATTGACTCCCGCATCTGTATATCAGCAGATGACGACATCATTTTCCTTATCTGCCGAATCATTTCGGCGGAGTGAGCACATCACTGACCTGTGAGTCACTGAGCGAGATACCAAAAAAATCGTGATAAAAATCACGAACTTCCTGGCGCATATCTATGTCAACAAAACGTTGTGGGTAAAGCGTTTTAGCCAGCCAGAGAAATTGCAGCGCCTCTTCGCTGGTCTCCCGACACCACCAGAACATACCTTTCGGATTAACATAGACTCGATGATGAATCACTGCATCGACTTGCGCCCACTGAGGGGAAGCCATAATGGCTTCTGCGTCGCGTTTATTCATTGCTACAATAACCGCCGGATTAGCCGCAACGATCTGTTCCAGCGCCACCTCCCCCGTTCGGTTTGATTTGCTGTCAAACCAGTGCTCAGCAATATTCCTTGCCCCAGCCAGATCCATCCAATCCTGATTAAGAGAGGGGCGACCGCTGGTTGTCAGCGGGTTGCCCATACTGTGATATATCGTCACTCGCTGATTGTCAGAGAGATCTTTTAAACGGTCCTTCACCAGCCCCACGTTATGGTCAAAATAGCGTTGGTAACGCAAGGCTTTCTGCTGAGCATCAGGTCCAAGAACATCCGCCGTTTTCTGTACCCGGGACGTTAATGCAGTCATGGAATTCGCTTCGAAGGCAAGAATACGCACACCAGCCTGCTGGAGTAATGATTCGCCTGGTACAGTCATCGATTTCGGCACGAATAACAGTTGCGTACCAAGCGAGATAATTTGCTCCGGATCCAACTCATGACCGCTGTTAACACTGACGACAGCGACATCATCAATACGCGGTAAACTCTGGCGGAAAAGCGGTATTTTCTTCGCTATCATTGATGTACCAACAATATTTTCGCCATAACCTAACATAGTGATAATGGTGTTTTGTGCAGGCCATGGCGATGCGATACGGACATCGCTTTGCGGTTGTGCGGCAAATAAGCTCCCCGCCACCAGACATAACAGTGCGGGGAAAATACGGGTTAACGTCATCATTCCAGCCTTTAGAAATCTAACGTCACGGAAGCACGAACTTCGCGTCCGCTGCCGATAAATGCGCTCGGCGAACCGTTATCACCATCAGTCCCTGACGGGAAGATGGAGGCCCAGTAATGCTTATCGAACACGTTGTTCACGACAACCCGGAAGGTGGTAGGCACATTGCTGATTTTGGTTGTATAGCGAGTTCCTAAATCCCACGTGGTGTAGCTGCCAGCCCACGCGGTATTAGTGTCGTTAGCCGCTCGCTTACCGGTGTAGTGAATATTCGCGCTATAAACCCATTGCGGTATAGAAGGTAAACTGTATTCAGCCAACATATTAGCCTGTACTTTGGGAACCCCGACCACCTGCTTGTCGCTGGTTGAATCGCTGGCCGTATCTTTCAATTTTGGATTGAGGAACGTCACACCACTATAAACGTTTAATCCCTGCCAGACGTTTCCGGATGCAGTCAGTTCCAGACCATTATTTACCTGATTACCCTGTTCTTTATAGACATCATCATTGGGATCTACATAGGCAAAAGGACGTTCGAGCCGGAACAGAGCCGCGCCCAAATTCAACCCTGAAACATCCGCTTTAAGCCCTACTTCATATTGCTTACTGCGGTACGGATCCAGCGTTTGTCCGGCATTTTTCACATCGCTGTTGATTGGTGCGGTTCCCCCCTGTTCCAGGGACTCTGCATAGCTAATATAGGTCATCACATTTGGCGTAATTTTATACATCAGCGCCGCATTCGGACTTAATCCATCCTCATCAATCTGGCTGGTTTTATGCCCGTTCTTATTATAACTCTGTGACTGGATCCAACTCTGGCTGAGGTAAAACATTGTTGACCATTTCGGTGTCAACGTGATCGTATCGCCCACGGTAATACTCTGTTGTGTATTCACTCCGGATTTATAGCGATCACCGCTGGTTCTGATTTTTCCGTCGCCTTTCTCCGTCATCTCCGAAGGGTTATACATGTTAGTGGTGCCCCAGTTATAAGAAGAGCCGGTGCCTTTTGCACTGTACAAAGACCAAACATAACCCGTAGTTGAAAGTGCAATATCGTGCCCAATGGAGCCAGTATCCACATGACCATTGAGAGTGGCAGTATTGCTCAGTACACGAAAACGCCCCGCTGCAGTGGAGTCTTTCATCGTGCGGCTGATATCACCCTGATCATTTATTATTTTGCTCGATACGCTGCGCATCGCGCGATCCGCCTGCTGCCAGCCAACACCAGCCGTTACCGACCAGTCATCATTCAGATAATGAATCAGCCGTGTACTGATGGTATCCGTCGTCAGATCGTTACCGGCAGTACTGAGTGCAAGATTTTTATTTTTGGGATCAGGCGCAGAAGGTAATTTAATACCTGGACCATAGCTGAAGCTGCCCGGATATCCTTTCTGGACAAACTCATAGTGGCTGGCATCCAACTGCAACTGCGTACCGGGTTGAATATTCCAGTCCATCGCCACGGAGAGAAGCTTACGACGCAACGTACTATCGTCCAGGTTTCCTTCCCCTTCCTCATTCAGGATATTAACGCGATAGCCAAAACGGTTGTCATCATCAATATGCCCTCCCAGATCAATGTGCCCGGTGAACGCACTGCGACTCTGATAACCCAGAGTCACTTCACGTAGCGTCTCTTCCGTCGGACGTTTTGCAATAAAATTAAATTGCCCCGCCGGGCTGGCCGGGCCATACAATGCCCCCGTCAGGCTATTCAGTACATCCAGACGTTCCAGTGTTTCAACCGGGAACGAAGTTGTTGAAACAATATTCAGGCCATCCAGGCGACTGTTGGCAACGACGCTACCCTGCATACCACGGCTTTGCGGCCTACCAACATCCATACCGCCACGTGCCTGCATTTGCGTACTGGGTGAATATTTCAACAACTCACTCACGCTTTGCGCCTGCTGATTTTCAATCATCATTTTAGTGACCGTGGTCGTCGAATATGGCGTATCGACCCAGGCTTTATTTCCCTGCGGACCAACATCAATATCATTCGTTTTAAATCCTGCACCGGAAGGCGCAGAAGCTGGATTGCCGGAAGGCTGACTGGTGACGACAATTTCATCTTCAGACGCCGCTTCAGCGTGGACACTTTGGGATGCCAGAGTAATGAGAACAGGCAACAGTGTTGCTAAGTAAGTAGGTTTATTCATTTGTATTATCAATCGTTATGTAAAAATTTATATTACGATCGATATAGGTGTAAAATTTTGATCTCAGTCACGTCAAAACTTTTAAGAGCGTATCTAACTCTTTGTGATTATGAGAAATCAGAGATAAAAAAACCGGCCTGTTTAGCCGGTTTATAAACAAAGAAAAGGGTATTACTCGCCGCGACGAACCTTCACCGCTTTTGCCAGTTGGCGCAGCACAGAGTCAGTATCTTCCCAGCCAATGCAGGCATCGGTAATGCTCTTACCGTAAGTCAGCGGTTCGCCGCTATCCGGGTTCTGATTACCTTCAACCAGATGGCTTTCAATCATCACGCCAATAATCGCTTTTTCGCCACCGGCAATCTGCCCGCACACGTCTTTAGCAACATCCATCTGCTTTTTAAATTGCTTGCTGGAATTCGCATGGCTAAAGTCGATCATGACCTGCGGAGACAGACCCGCTTTGACCAACCCTCCTTTCACGTCAGCAACGTGTTGAGCACTGTAATTCGGCTCTTTGCCCCCGCGCAAAATGATATGGCAATCGCCATTACCACTGGTATTCACAATTGCGGAGTGACCCCATTTGGTCACAGACAGGAAACAGTGCGGCGCACCTGCGGCATTGATTGCATCAATGGCGACTTTAATTGTGCCATCGGTACCATTTTTGAATCCAACCGGGCAGGAAAGACCAGAGGCCAGCTCACGGTGCACCTGGGACTCGGTAGTACGCGCACCAATCGCGCCCCAGCTCATCAGGTCCGCGAGATATTGCGGGGTGATCATATCAAGGAATTCACCCGCAGCCGGTAAGCCGCTATCGTTAATATCCAGCAGCAACTTACGCGCTATGCGCAGACCGTCGTTGATCTGGAAGCTGTTGTCCATATGCGGATCGTTGATTAGCCCTTTCCAGCCCACGGTAGTACGCGGCTTTTCAAAATAGACGCGCATGACGATTTCAAGCTCATCTTTCAACTCTTCACGCAGTGCCAGCAGGCGAGCAGCATACTCTTTGGCTGCGGCCGGATCATGAATAGAACACGGTCCGATAACGACCAGCAAACGATCGTCGCTCCCTTTCAGGATCTTATGGATCGCCTTACGGGCGTGAGCAACCGTATTTGCGGCATTTTCAGTAGCAGGGAATTTTTCCAGCAGTGCGACTGGCGGTAATAACTCGTTGATCTCTTTAATACGTAAATCGTCGTTCTGATAATTCATGATTATTCCAGCGTTGCCATACTTATATAAATGAATGCAATCCCTCCAATCTATATCTTCAATCATAAAGTGTAAACGGGGTTTTACAGTTTGGACGGATTAATCCTGGAATCAATCAAAAAAACGCAATAAAGTAGCGAAAAACGAGATCTAAACTACAATTTTTAACTGTAACAGCTTACTTTTTCATTATTTTCAAGATTCTATGCTGGTTTTTATTTCCATACTGAAACATTAAACCACACCCTGACGATTTAACTGGCACATGCACTGTTGGAAGAGGTTATCCGACATATTGACCATTACAGGAGCATATTATGCAAATGACAATGACAAAGCTGGCCTCACTCTTTCTTACTGCAACTCTTAGCCTCGCCAGCGGCGCAGCGCTGGCTGCAGAAACAAACGCTCAGTCCAATAACGGCCAGGCAAATTCTTCGGCGGATGCTGGTCAAGTAGCACCTGACGCCCGTGAAAACGTTGCACCAAATAACGTCAACAATAACAAAATCAATTCGGGTGGAACCATGCTGCACCCGAACGGTTCATCGATGAACCATGAAGGAATGACAAAAGACGAGGTGCACAAAAACTCTATGTGTAAAGACGGTCGCTGTCCGGATGTGAATAAGAAGGTCGAGACCGGAAACGGCATCAATAATGATGTCGATACCAAAACTGATGGTACCACCCAGTAAAGCTAAAATATGGCTAATAACAGGAGAGCAAAAGCTCTCCTTTTTAATTTTGTCAGCCCAAACCCGGTATGATGTCATACAGTAAAGATGAGAATAACAAAGGGATGACACTATGGCTCACTCGCACACTCATACTTCCCCAGACCAGCACAAAGATAACAATGCCCGTCGACTGCTGTTCGCATTCTGTATTACAGCAGGATTTATGCTGGTTGAGGTGGTGGGAGGAATACTTTCAGGCTCTCTGGCGCTACTGGCGGATGCCGGGCACATGCTTACCGATGCGGCCGCGCTACTTTTCGCACTGCTGGCCGTCCAGTTTTCCCGTCGTCCTCCCACTATCCGCCACACATTCGGCTGGCTGAGACTCACCACACTGGCCGCGTTTGTTAACGCTATTGCGCTGGTGGTGATCACTATTTTAATCGTCTGGGAAGCGATTGAGCGCTTCCATACGCCCCGACCAGTAGCTGGCGGAATGATGATGGTTATCGCCGTCGCGGGTTTGCTGGCTAATGTACTCGCCTTCTGGGTTCTGCATCGCGGAAGTGAAGAGAAAAACCTCAACGTCCGCGCCGCTGCACTACACGTGATGGGCGATTTACTCGGTTCGGTAGGTGCGATTATCGCTGCGCTGATCATTATATGGACCGGCTGGACGCCTGCGGATCCCATTCTTTCTATCCTGGTTTCCGTGCTGGTACTGCGCAGCGCCTGGCGTTTATTGAAAGATAGCGTGAATGAATTGCTGGAAGGTGCGCCGCTTGCACTGGATATTGCTGCACTACAGCGCCATCTTAGTCGGGATATTCCTGAAGTTCGCAATGTGCATCACGTGCACGTCTGGATGGTGGGAGAAAAACCGGTAATCACATTGCATGTGCAGGTGATCCCACCACACGATCATGATGCCTTGCTGGAGCGCATTCAGCACTTCCTGACGCATCACTATCAAATTGAACACGCGACCATTCAGATGGAGTATCAGCCATGTAATGGACCGGACTGTCACCTTTATCAGGGACTGTCCGGTCATTCACATCACCATCACTAATGGGAAAGCGCGCGTGAGCCGCGTTCGCGCGCGCTGTTTATCCACATCCTGCTGCCGTTGAGGGCAATAACCGTCAGGATCATATATTCCAGCGACATGGCATACACGCCTTGCAGGGCAAAGATCACCACACTAATAACGTTAATGACCACCCACAAAAGCCAGTTCTCGACGTATTTGCGTGTCATCAGGATCATCGCCACAATTGACAGCACCATCATGCAGGAATCCCAGAACGGGAAAGCGTCGGGTTGAAGTTCTGGTGCGGCAACCTGTAACCCCAGCCCCTGCATAATATTCACTGCCGTGCGGGTCAAAAACGCAAACACCGGATCGATATACACCGTCATCAAACCAATCGCCACCACGCAAGCAGCCAGCCAGCTTAGCGCTTTTGGTAACGGCAGCCAGCGAATTTTCAGTTCAGCCTCATGCTGACTGGTTTGCCGGGACCATGCATACCAGCCGTAGATGTTGGCGGCAAAAAAGAACACCTGTAACAACAGGCTGGCGTAGAGTTGGATCTGAAAAAAAATAATCGCAAATAACGTAACGTTGATCAGACCAAAGAAATAATTGCTGATTTTCTCCAGGCTAGCCAGGCCAATACACAGTAAACCAGCGACAGTACCTACCGCTTCAATCCATGACAGGTCGTAACCACCTGCACCAATCGGAATATGAACCAGAATATTCTGCGTGCTAAAAAAATCCATCTTTCCCCCCAGAGCGAAACGCGATAATTAAGCTCGTAGTGTAGCCGCAAATTCCAGCATGCGGTTTAACGGCAATAGTGCCCCTTCTCGCAGTGCTGCATCAACCTGTATCTCATGAGCCACTCCACCCTGCTCAAGACCTTCAGCGATCGCCTTAAGGCCGTTCATCGCCATCCACGGACAATGTGCACAGCTGCGACAGGTTGCCCCCTCGCCAGCCGTCGGAGCCTCGAGCAACTCTTTATCAGGAACAGCCTGCTGCATTTTGTAAAAAATGCCCCGATCAGTCGCCACAATAAGTTGTCTGTGCGGTAACGTTTTAGCTGCGTTAATTAGCTGACTGGTTGACCCCACTGCATCGGCCATATCAACAATCGATTGAGGGGATTCAGGGTGTACCAGAACAGCGGCGTCAGGATAAAGCCCTTTCATGCGCGTTAATGCCTGGGTCTTAAATTCGTCATGGACAATGCAGGCTCCCTGCCAGCAGAGCACATCCGCACCGGTCTGTTTTTGCACGTAGTTGCCGAGATGTCTGTCCGGTGCCCAGATGATTTTTTCACCTAAACTATCAAGATGCTCAATAAGTTCAACGGCGATACTGGATGTTACCACCCAGTCAGCACGCGCTTTAACGGCGGCTGACGTATTAGCGTAAACCACTACTGTGCGATCCGGGTGAGCATCACAAAATGCGCTGAAGGCGTCGATCGGACAGCCCAAATCTAATGAACACTCCGCCTGCAACGTTGGCATCAGGATAGTTTTTTCCGGGCTAAGAATTTTGGCCGTTTCTCCCATAAATCTGACGCCCGCAACCAGCAGTGTGGATGCTGGGTGTTTTGATCCGAATCGCGCCATCTCAAGTGAGTCAGAAATACAACCGCCGGTCTCTTCAGCCAATTGTTGGATTTCAGGATCGGTATAATAGTGCGCAACCATCACTGCATCGCGCTCTTTCAACAGGCGCTTGATTTTTTCGCGATAGAATTGCTTTTCATCCACACTCAGCGGTGCAGGCTTCGGCGGAAACGGATAGATTGCAGCTTCAGGGTCAAACATCACGCTCATCATGCATTCTCGTTTTACTGGCTTAACGAAACAACCGACTTAAAGCGTGATGCACGCTGCAATCGGCTATATTTGTTTTATATGCTAAACAAGATAGCGGATTGGCGTATAAAAGTCACAATAATTGCGTTTGATGAATGCCGGATATGTTTTGTAAGCCTGATAAGCGAAGCGCATCAGGGAAGCAGGTTCGAATCTTATAAATCGCAGATAGCAAAAAGGCGCCTTTAGGGCGCCTTTTTACACTGGTGGGGCGTGCAGGATTCGAACCTGCGACCAATTGATTAAAAGTCAACTGCTCTACCAACTGAGCTAACGCCCCCATATGGGGTTTACTACTTTAACCTTTTCAGGATGGTGGGTCGTGCAGGATTCGAACCTGCGACCAATTGATTAAAAGTCAACTGCTCTACCAACTGAGCTAACGACCCTTTCGGGTATCACCTGAAATATTTTTACTCGACACCAATTTAATAAATTGGTGGGGCGTGCAGGATGACTCGACTTCGTCTCGCCCTACGGGCCGTTGCTGACGCAACGTTATCCTTCACGGCTAACACCTGAGTACGATGTTAATATTGGTGGGGCGTGCAGGATTCGAACCTGCGACCAATTGATTAAAAGTCAACTGCTCTACCAACTGAGCTAACGCCCCGAGTGGTGGGTGATGACGGGATCGAACCGCCGACCCCCTCCTTGTAAGGGAGGTGCTCTCCCAGCTGAGCTAATCACCCGATACTACGCTGGATACTGCTTACTGCTAAGTTAGTGGTGGGGCGTGCAGGATGACTCGGCTTCGCCTCGCCCTTCGGGCCGTTGCTTACGCAACGTTATCCTTCACGTTTTACTACCACTACCTACTTCAATTATTGGTGGGGCGTGCAGGATTCGAACCTGCGACCAATTGATTAAAAGTCAACTGCTCTACCAACTGAGCTAACGCCCCACTTTTCTCGCCGCTTTCGGGCTGTTTGATATCCCTTGGCAACGGCGGCATATATTACTGATTTCAGATTTTAGCGCAACAAAAATTTCGATGTAAATAACTCAACTGCTTAGGAATCACACGACGCGACCAGAAATAACGCGATTTCTGGTCGCATGGTGTGCATTACATCGCGCCAAGGCGTTTTTGCGCTTGTTTAGCGCCATCAGTGCCAGGATATTTAGTGATAACCTGCTGATAAACTGCTTTAGCTTTTGCTGTGTCACCTTTGTCCTGCATGATGACGCCAACTTTATACATTGCGTCTGCAGCCTTTGGTGATTTCGGGAAGTTTTTAACTACCGAAGCAAAATAGAACGCCGCATCATCTTTTTTACCCTTGTTGTAATTCAACTGACCCAGCCAGTAATTTGCATTGGGCAGGTAAGTCGAATCCGGATATTTTTTGATGAAGTTCTGAAATGCCACAATCGCGTCATCCTGGCGGGATTTATCCTGCACCAGAGCAATTGCTGCATTGTAATCGGTATTAGCATCGCCAGTTTGCGCGGGCACACCTGACGCTGCGGTAGCACCTGCATCAGGCGCAGGGGTTGCTGCCCCGCTCTGATCGCTATCCACAGACTGCGCTGCCGGCGCACTACCGCTGCCAAGATTATTCATCTGCAACAAAATCTGCTTCTGGCGCTCAACAACCTGATTCAGCTGATACTGACTTTCCTGAATTTGACCACGCAGGGAATCAATATCGGACTGATTATCGGAGAGTTGTTGCTGGAGTTGGGTTAAAAGCTGACTGTGAGCGTTAGAAATACGCTCGAGTTGAGTGACACGGTCTTCGACCGAGCCTGAGCCGACACTACTGATTGGCGCCTGAGCAAAAGCGGCCCAGGGGGCCGCTATGCCAACCAGTAACGACAGACTCAACAGGTGATGTCTGAAGTTACTGCTCATGCAATTCTCTTAGTAAACCAGTACGGCACGACGGTTTTTGGAGTAAGCCGCTTCGTCATGACCCAGTACTGCAGGTTTTTCTTTACCGTAAGAAACGATGGAGATCTGGTCAGCAGAAACGCCTTTACCCTGCAGGTACATCTTAACGGCGTTAGCACGACGTTCACCCAAGGAGATGTTGTACTCAGGAGTACCACGTTCGTCCGCATGACCTTCTACGGTGACTTTGTAAGACGGGTTGCTACGCAGGAAGTTAGCGTGCGCATCCAGCATTGCAGCGAAGTCAGAACGGATATCGTACTTATCCAGATCGAAGTAAACGATGTTGTTCTGCTGCAGCTGTTGCATCTGCAGACGCGCTTGCTCTTCGGAGGACATGTTGCCGCTGCCGTTTGCATCCATACCAGTGCCGGCACCCAGCATGCCTTCGCTGCCGTCATTGCTGGCGTTCTTGTTAGAAGAACATGCCGCAATTGCCATAACAGGCAGAGCGATCATCAGCCCTTTCAGCACTTTGTTCAGTTGCATTTCAATGATTCCTTTATTAATCAATTATTTATTATCACAGATACGGCGACCAGGCAGGGAATTTAACCTGTCCATCGGTTGCCGGAAGACGCGCCTTGAAACGCCCATCTGTAGAAACCAAATTCAGCACGGATCCCATCCCCTGAGAAGAGCTGTAGATTACCATAGTGCCGTTAGGTGCCAGACTTGGCGTTTCATCCAGGAACGTTGACGACAGAACTTGTACGCCACCCGCTACCAGATCTTGTTTGGCAATGTGTTGCTGCCCACTATTTGAGCTTACCATTACCATAAACTTACCGTCACTGCTTACATCAGCATCCTGGTTTTGCGAACCTTCCCAGGTAATACGCTGCGGAGCACCGCCGTTAACGTTAACTTTATACACTTGCGGACGACCTGCCTGGTCAGAGGTAAAGGCCAGGTTTTGACTATCCGGGAACCAGGTCGGTTCGGTGTTATTGCTACGACCATCAGTCACCTGACGGATTTGGCCTGAGCCAATATCCATCACATACAGGTTCAGGCTACCCGTTTTAGACAGAGCAAACGCCAGTTTGCTGCCATCCGGAGAGAATGCCGGAGCACCGTTGTGACGCGGGAACGAAGCCACCTGACGAACCGCACCGTTAGACAGCGTCTGGATAACCAGCGCAGAACGTCCGCTTTCAAAGGTTACATAAGCCAGTTTAGAACCGTCCGGAGACCATGCCGGCGACATCAAAGGCTGCGGAGAACGGTGAACAACGAACTGGTTGTAACCATCGTAGTCAGAGACACGTAATTCGTACGGGAACTGGCCGCCGTTGGTCTGAACGACATAAGCAATACGGGTACGGAACGCGCCCTTAATACCGGTCAGTTTTTCAAACACTTCATCACTAGCAGTATGGCCCGCGTAACGCAGCCACTGCTTGTTCACTTTATACGTGTTCTGCGCCAGTACGGTACCCGGTGCGCCGCCAGTGTCTACCAGTTGATAAGCAACACTGTAGGAACCGTCCGGATTAGGCGTAACCTGACCCACAACCACAGCATCAATACCCAGCGCAGACCATGCAGCCGGCTGAACTTCTGCCGCAGTGCCCGGCTGCTGTGGCAGACGAGACCTGTCTAACGGGTTAAATTTACCGCTGTTACGCAGGTCTGCACCTACGATACCACCGATATCTTCGGGAGCAGCGCCCGGCCCTGCCCACTGGAACGGGACTACACCAATCGGGCGCGCCGAGTCCACCCCTTGGGTGATCTCGATACGTACTTCTGCATGCAGCACCGCTGCCCACAGCATCAGAAAACCAAATGCTACTCGTAATGCCTGCTTCATCATATCTCCCTTATCTGGACGGAAAGCCCACGATAATTTAGCAGAATGTTAACAAACTCAAATACACAAAACTACCAGAACTCTGTCTCAACCTTAGACCGTTTTCCCCGAAATCTCGGGGAAATGATTACAGTTTAAAGTCCAGTTTGGCATCTTTTACTTTTTCATAAACAGCCTGGCTAGGCGGTTTAGGAATTCTGGCTGTTTTTGCAGCCGTCAACGCAGCCTGACATAATGCTGGATCGCCACCTTCTTCGGTCACATCCAATAACAGTCCATCTGGTGCCAGCTTGATATGCAACACACAAGATTTGCCTGCATACAAATCAGCACCATACAGACGGCTCTGAATCGCATTACGAATTTGAGATGCGTAAGCACTGATATCAGCACCTGATGCGCCACCGTTTGCACCACTTGTACCACTATCTTTCGCTGGCTGACCGTTTCCTTTCGCTCCACCGCCCGATTTCGGCGCATTCTTACCGGAGCTTAAGTCACCTAACAAGTCGTCAACACCAGAGGCTGCGGCGGCTTTCTCTGCTGCAGCTTTTTTAGCGGCAGCCGCTTTATCTGCGGCGGCTTTTTTATCAGCAGCCGCTTTTTCGGCAGCAGCTTTCTTGTCTGCTGCAGCTTTTTCCGCAGCCGCTTTCTTATCGGCAGCGGCCTTTTCAGCGGCAGCAGCTTTTGCAGCAGCGGCTTTTTCTGCTGCAGCGGCAGCTTTCTCAGCAGCAGCCTTCTCGGCTGCGGCTTGCTTAGCGGCCTCAGCCTGTGCTTTCTTCGCGGCTTCAGCGGCGGCTTTAGCAGCCTGCGCCTCAGCGACTTTCTTGGCATCTGCAGCTGCTTTTGCAGCGGCTTCAGCCTCGGCTTTCTTCTGTGCGTCAGCAGCCGCTTTCTTCGCGGCTTCAGCGGCTTGTTTCGCCTGAGCATCAGCTTTGGCCTTCGCATCCGCAGCAGCCTTCGCTGCAGCTTCTTCAGCCTGTTTCTGTTGTTCTTGCGCTTTCGCAGCCGCGGCTTCCGCCTGCTTTTGCTGTTCCGTCTGCTCGCGCACTTTTTCCTGCGCGGCTAAACGTTCTTTCTCCAGCTGCTTCAGTCGCTCTTGCTCTGCCGCCTGCTTCTCACGAAGCTCTTCGGCTTGCTGCTGCGCCTGTTTTTCACGCTGTTCTTCTGCACGTTTCGCACTTGCCTGCTGTTGCTGCTGGCGATCGTACTGTTGGACAACGGCGCCAGGATCGACCATAACGGCGTCAATGGACGAACCGCCACCACCGCCGGCTGAAGCATCAATGTGCTCATCGAACGAACTCCAGATCAGTACTGCAAATAAAATAACATGCAGCACCGCTGAAATAATTATCGCCCGTTTGAGCTTGTCGTTTTGTTCGGTTGCCTTTGACACTCTCGGTTCCCAAAAAACTGTTCGCCTGTTACGCGCTATCTTTCAAGCCAGGAATACGCAGACATCAGATTGGCTGCGTCATCAAGCCAACAGATTTCACGCCCGCACTGTGTAACAAGTTCAGCGCTTTAATTATTTCATCATAAGGCACGTCTTTCGCACCACCGATTAAAAAGACCGTTTTCGGATTGGCCTGCAGGCGGCTTTTCGCTTCTGCGATAACCTGCTCTGGCGGCAGTTGATCCATACGATCTTTTTCAACTACCACGCTGTATTGCCCAATACCGGAAACTTCAATAATGACCGGCGGCTCGTCGTTGCTGCTGACGGCTTGCGATTCAGTCGCGTCCGGCAGATCGACTTCCACACTCTGGGTAATGATCGGCGCTGTTGCCATAAAGATCAGCAGCAGCACCAGCAATACGTCGAGCAGCGGTACAATATTGATTTCGGACTTGAGTTCGCGACGACCTCGTCCACGCGTTCTGGCCATGGCTTACCCCTTGTTGCTCTCGCTAACGGTAAACGCCTGGCGGTGCAGAATCGCGGTGAACTCTTCCATAAAGTTGTCGTAATTCTGTTCCAGCTTGTTTACGCGCTGATTCAGACGGTTATAAGCCATAACCGCCGGGATTGCCGCAAACAGGCCGATAGCTGTTGCAATCAACGCTTCCGCGATACCCGGAGCGACCATTTGCAGGGTTGCCTGTTTTACAGCACCGAGTGCGATAAATGCGTGCATGATCCCCCAAACCGTACCGAACAGACCGATATATGGACTGATAGAGCCCACGGTTCCCAGGAACGGAATATGCGTTTCCAGCGTTTCGAGCTCACGGTTCATGGAGATACGCATCGCACGGGACGCCCCCTCAACAACCGCTTCCGGCGCATGATTATTTGCCCGGTGCAAACGAGCAAATTCTTTGAACCCGCTGTAGAAAATTTGTTCCGATCCCGCCAAATTATCACGACGACCCTGGCTTTCCTGATACAGGCGCGACAATTCAATACCAGACCAAAACTTGTCTTCAAACGCTTCCGCTTCACGCGAAGCGGCATTAAGAATACGGGTTCGCTGGATAATAATGGCCCAGGATGCGATTGAGAAACCAATCAAAATCAACATGATAAGTTTAACCAGAAGGCTTGCCTTCAGGAACAAATCAAGGATATTCATGTCAGTCACTGCTTAAACTCCGCGACAATAGACTTGGGAAGCGCACGAGGCTTCATCTTGAGTGGATCAACGCAAACAATCAGAACTTCGGCTTCATTCAGCACGGTGTTCTCTGCGTTGACAATGCGTTGCGTGAAAACCAATGAGGTGCCACGCATTGACGTAATTTCGGTTTGGACTTCGAGCATATCGTCAAGCCGGGCAGGCGCAAAATACTCCAGGGTCATCTTGCGCACCACAAAGGCTACACGTTCGGCCAGCAGTACCTGCTGACTGAAGTGATGATGACGCAGCATCTCTGTGCGTGCTCTTTCATAAAAAGCGACATAACTGGCGTGGTAAACCACCCCACCGGCATCGGTGTCTTCGTAGTAGACACGAACCGGCCATCGAAATATATACTTATTCATTCCTGCTACCTCTTTGGCTTTGTCCACTGCCCCCGGGCACTTACTTCTGTAAGCGTCTGGAGAATCCTGACCTTGCCGTCTCGATGCTTCAAGAATGCTGTTGTATATAGCGTTGTATTCACTTTACATCCCGGTAATGCAACAAAAGTTAGTACTTTTAACCGGTGCTACTATACGCGCGGGAATGATGCTTTGGAATGGGGGAAAGTAAACGGAGAGTAAAAAATTATGGGCTTATGCAAGCCCATAAATATTTAAGGATGTTTCTTATTCAAAAGAAGAAGAAAATCAGACCAGCAACAAGCACGATATCCGCTATCAGCGGGCAGAAGATGCCCTGCCAGTGAACCGCACGAGGACGAAATCCAACGCCGTGGATTACGCCAGTACAAACCGCCCACATCAACAAAAATCCATGCCAGATTTCCAGCTCACTGGTTTTTGCCGCGAAGCGTGTGGGATCCCAGAATATGCAGCCAGCCAACACGATTGCCAGCACAAAGGAAAGCGCCCGCAAGGGGCGCTTATCCATTACCGCATAAATATACTTTATCATCCTTTAAGCTGCCTCTTTGTTGGCTGCACCTGCTCACCCCAGTCACTTACTGATGTAAGCTCCTGGGGTTTCGCAGCCTTGCCGCCGCGATGTACCTAAAACGATGTTGTATATTGCATCGCGATAATGTTGATCATTAACTTTCTTCTTGTCCGGCCTTGCCTGCTTCAACGTGCTCAAGCGCCAGCGCTGTGATTATCCCAAATGCACAGGCAAGAAGCGTTCCCAAAATCCATGCGAAATACCACATTTTTAGCTCCTTACTTAGTACAGAGAGTGGGTGTTGCTTTCAATATCTTCTTTGGTGATGCGACCGAACATCTTCCAGTAACACCAGCTGGTGTACAGCAGAATGATTGGTACAAACACCGCCGCAACCCAGGTCATCAGGTTCAATGTTCTCTGGCTGGAGGTAGCATCCCACATGGTCAGGCTCGCGTTCATCATGGTGCTGGATGGCATTACAAACGGGAACATTGCAATACCAGCAGTCAGGATGATGCAGGCCAGGGTCAGTGAAGAGAAGACAAACGCCCAGGCCCCTTTCTCCATACGAGAAGTCAGGATGGTCAACAGTGGCAGAACCACACCCAGAGCCGGAACCAGCCACAGGATTGGTGCATTGTTAAAGTTCACCATCCAGGCACCCGCAACACGCGCCACTTCTTTAGTCATCGGGTTAGAAGCTGCATGGTGATCCAGTGCAGAAGTCACAACATAACCGTCAATACCGTAGATCACCCAGACTCCAGCCAGAGCGAAGCAGACCAGAGTGACCAGCGCAGCAACCTGAGAAGTCGTACGTGCACGCAGGTGAAGTTCGCCTACGGTACGCATCTGCAGATAGGTCGCGCCCTGGGTGATGATCATCCCAACACTCACGATACCTGCCAGCAGACCAAACGGATTCAGCAACTGGAAGAAGTTACCGGTGTAGTACAAACGCATGTACTCATCCATGTGGAACGGAACCCCTTGCAGCAGGTTACCGAATGCCACACCAATCACCAGAGGCGGAACGAAGCTACCGATGAAGATGCCCCAGTCCCACATGTTGCGCCAGCGCATATCTTCAATCTTCGAGCGGTAATCGAAACCGACCGGACGGAAGAACAATGCCGCCAGTACAAGGATCATCGCCACATAGAATCCGGAGAACGCAGCGGCATAAACCATCGGCCAGGCAGCGAACAATGCGCCACCAGCGGTGATCAACCAAACCTGGTTACCGTCCCAGTGCGGGGCGATGGAGTTAATCATAATTCGACGCTCGGTATCATTACGACCGAGGAAACGGGTGAGCATGCCCACCCCCATGTCGAAACCATCGGTGACCGCAAAACCAATCAGCAGAATGCCAACCAGCAGCCACCAGATAAAACGCAATACTTCATAATCGATCATTTGACGACTCCTGTCTTAGCGTGCCGGCTGAGAAGTCACAGTGGACTGCTCGTAGTGATAACGACCGGTTTTCAGGCTGCTCGGACCACGGCGTGCGAACTTGAACATCAGGTACAGTTCAGCCACCAGGAACAGGGTATACAGGCCGCAAATCAACAGCATCGAGAAGATGAGGTCGCCAGCAGTCAGCGAAGAGTTCGCCACGGCTGTCGGTAACACTTCACCAATCGCCCACGGTTGACGGCCGTACTCTGCCACAAACCAACCGGACTCAATGGCAATCCACGGTAATGGAATCGCATACAGCGCCGTGCGCAGCAGCCATTTTTTCTCACCGATACGGTTACGGATTACGGTCCAGAAGGATACAGCGATAATCGCCAGCATCAGGATGCCGCACGCCACCATGATACGGAACGCGAAGTACAGCGGAGCAACACGAGGAATGGAATCTTTCGTTGCCTGCTGAATTTGCGCTTCGGTCGCATCGGTAACTTTATCGGTATAGCGTTTCAGCAGCAGACCATATCCCAGATCTTTCTTCATGCTGTTGAACTGGTCGCGAACGGCCTGATCGGTGGAGCCAGCACGCAGTTCTTCCAGCAGCTGATACGCTTTCATCCCGTTACGGATACGCTCTTCATGCTGCACCATCAGATCTTTCAGACCAATGACGGGTGTATCAACAGAACGGGTGGCAATGATGCCCAGCGCATAAGGAATTTGGATAGCGAAATGGTTCTCCTGCGCATCCTGGTCCGGGATACCGAACAGCGTAAAGGATGCAGGGGCAGGCTGAGTTTCCCATTCAGCTTCAATTGCGGCAAGTTTGGTTTTCTGCACGTCACCCATTTCGTAACCGGATTCATCACCCAGAACGATAACAGAGAGAATGGCAGCCATACCGAAGCTGGCAGCGATAGCAAAGGAGCGCTTAGCAAACGCGAAGTCACGACCGCGCAGCATATAGTAGGAGCTGATCCCAAGAACGAACATCGCGCCACAAACATAGCCAGAAGCCACGGTGTGTACAAATTTCACCTGTGCAACCGGGTTAAGCACCAGTTCGGAGAAGCTCAGCATCTCCATGCGCATGGTTTCAAAGTTGAAATCTGCTGCAATTGGGTTCTGCATCCAACCGTTCGCAACCAGAATCCACAGTGCGGACAGGTTAGAACCCAAAGCCACCAGCCAGGTGACGCACATATGCTGGACTTTACCCAGACGGTCCCAGCCGAAGAAGAACAGACCTACAAAGGTGGATTCGAGGAAGAAGGCCATCAAGCCTTCGATCGCCAGTGGCGCACCGAAGATATCCCCTACATAGTGGGAATAATAAGACCAGTTAGTCCCGAACTGGAACTCCATGGTCAGACCGGTAGCCACACCCAGAGCAAAGTTGATACCAAACAACTTGCCCCAGAACTTGGTCATATCTTTATAAATCTGTTTGCCGGAAAGGACGTAGACCGTTTCCATGATGGCCAACAAAAACGCCATACCCAGCGTTAGTGGCACAAACAGGAAGTGGTACATCGCGGTCAAGGCAAACTGTAAGCGCGACAGTTCGACTATATCTAACATCATGACTCCTTGCTCATCGCATGAAGACTCCGAGAGTGAACCCCGTTAGAAAGGGTCACACGCATGCCCCAATACAAATTTATTTGCTTCCATCCGCCGTTGCTCTTTCTTCTCATTTGAAGAAAAGGCAATGCCGAAAAGTTACAAACATGTTAATAAAACACTCAAATTGATCCCGCAATTATATTACGCCGTAAAATCCTTACAATAAACAGGTTTTTATCGAGGTAAATTTGCATTTTTCGATAGTGATCAATTTATAGCTAATTTATCACTTCCAGACCAATTTGATCTGCAGCAATTTAACCTCATTTTGTAGTGTTTACCAAGTTTTAAACATTGATTTAAATCAATTTTCAATTTTAATGTTAACAATGTTTACCACGAGAGTAACTAGTAAACATCATGTTAACGATTTGTTTTTAAATGAGTAATTGCCGTTACTACAAATGATAGATTATTTATTTAAATCTACACGATCTTTTAACCAGCTCAGACGGCAAAATGTGGTAGCAGATAAAGAGTAACTATTGTTAGGTAGCTCACAGATTTTTTTTAGCAAGTCGTGGAATTTTAAATTTATACAAATTATTCATTTTAATTTTACCTATAATTAACACCAAAATGTAACTATCTCAGCTGGAAGAGAAACTCACTGCATTCTCAACCTCAATGAAGATACCTCCCCTTCTCAAATGCCATGCTTTCCTGTCCGAATCATCACCGCAAGTTATCACTCCCTCCCCTTTTGCGCATATGGTCCAAAGATTAAATATGTTCTGAACAATCTATTATCATTTTTATCTTAAATTTAACAAATAATATTTTTGACATATAAGATCAATAAATAAAAAACCGTTAGGTTGTTCACAAGTTATTTAATAAGCATAAGTTTTTAAATTATTTAAAACGACACTTAAAAAAGGCTCACAACAAAATAAGATTTCGATCACAAACATAGCAAGTCATTTATTAGCGAATTCGCAAACAAATTAAGAAAACCTCAAAAAACAAAACACAATGTATTGTTTTTAAAGCCATTTATTAAAAATGAAATATAACAATCATTTTATGAAGGTTATTTTGAAAATAGATCAATTGCTTCCTTTTTCGCTTACACAGACACTCCAATCCTATTAAGAGGTTGCCACAATCCATGCTTTAAATATTAAAAAATAATTTTTACTTATTGACCATCAGCCCTACAGAGGATTACCCATGAAGAAATCTACACTTGTTATTGGCGTCATCGGTGCTGACTGCCATGCAGTAGGCAATAAAGTTCTGGATCGCGTTTTTACTGCTCATGATTTTCACGTAATCAACCTTGGGGTGATGGTGAGTCAGGATGAATATATTGATGCTGCGATTGAAACCGGTGCCGACGCCATCGTGGTGTCATCCATCTACGGTCACGGTGATATCGACTGCCTCGGTTTACGTGAGCGCTGCATCGAACGCGGCCTCGGCGACATTCTGCTCTATGTCGGCGGCAACCTGGTCGTAGGTAAGCATGACTTCGCCGAAGTGGAAATGAAGTTTAAAGAGATGGGCTTTAACCGCGTCTTCGCACCAAGTCACGATCTCGAAGATGTCTGTGCGCTTATCACCAATGATATCCACCAACATAATGGCCTCGAACAGCGTTGCCTTGAAGAGGCCATCTGATGCAAACAGTTTCTGTCGATATCGGCTCGACATGGACCAAGGCAGCCCTCTTCGCGCATGAAGGAGAGGAATTAACCCTGGTAAACCATGTCCTGACCCCAACCACCACACATCATCTGGCAGACGGTTTTTTTGCCAGCCTGAATCAGGTGCTGAATGTTGCCGATGCTCGCCCGTTACTGAAAAGTGGTGAAGTGCAGTTGAAATACTCCTCGTCTGCCAAAGGTGGACTCGCCGTTGCAGCAATGGGGCTGGTGCCTTCCATTACGCTGGAATCGGCGAAAGTTACCGCTCATTCGGCAGGAGCAAAAATCGCGCAATATTATTCATACAAGCTGAACCGCCATGACATTCGGGAGCTGGAGTCATCACCGCCAGACATCCTGTTGTTTACCGGCGGCACGGATGGTGGTGAAGAAAGCTACGGCCTGGCTAATGCGCATGCGCTGGCAGAGTCCACGCTTGACTGCGCCATTATTTACGCCGGAAACCGGGACATCCAGGACGATATACAAACGATTCTGGGGCATAAGGATCTGACCACGGTAGATAACATTCTGCCGGATCTCGATCACCCGAACCCGTTTGCCGCTCGTCAGGCTATCTGTGATGTGTTCTTGTCTCGCATCGTTAAAGGCAAAGGTCTGGACGTCATCGTTGGAGAAACCGGCGAAGAACCCATGCCGACGCCGTGGACAGTGTATGAACTGGTAAAAGCGATTAGCGATTACGACAGTGCATGGAAAGAATTCATGCTGATTGATATGGGCGGCGCCACTACGGACGTCTATTCAGCCAGCGCGAATATCCTCTCTCCCGACACCGTCCTGCATGGTGTTCCTGAACCTTTCGTCAAACGTACCGTTGAAGGCGATTTGGGAATGCGCGTTTCCGCCGTCGTGGTCGGAGAAAGCACGCAGGATATGGTGAAAGTTATCTTTGCCCAGCAGCCACAACGTGAGGAAGCATTTTATCGCTACCTGCGTCATCTGGTTGGGCATCCGGATTACCTGCCACTCAGCGAGGAGGAGAAATATTTCGACACTCTGCTGGCAGGTTTGTGCGTGGGCTATGCCACTGAGCGCCACGCGGGCACTAAAAAGCAGGTTTGTACCTGCGTAGGTAACGTGGATTTACAGATGGGTCGCGATCTCACCACCGTACGCAAAGTTGTCGGTTCAGGTGGATGGCTCTCGCGCGCCAGCCAGTTCGATATTCATAACTGGCTCAAATACCGGGAGCTGGACGACCAGGGTAAAAGAATTTTGTTACCTAATCAGTTTGAGTATTACCGCGATTCAAATGGCCTGCTCCCGCTACTGGCAAACGTCGCCAGGCTGTACCCGCAAGCCGCAGCTCGCACCAGCATTCAGTGTTTAACCCTATAACAATTAAGGCAGCTACGAATGGAACTTCGAAATAAAAAATTGACCCATGACGAATTCATGACCGAAAGGCATCAGGTGCTGCAAACCTGGGAAACCGGCAAAGACGTTGAGAACTTCGAAGATGGCGTGAAATACCAGCAAGCAATTCCAGATAAAAAACGCTTCTCCCTCGCGCTATTGAAGGCCGATCAGGAAGGTAAAACCCTGAGCCAGCCACGTGCAGGTGTTGCATTAATGGATGAGCACATTGAGTTGCTCAAAACCTTGCAGGAAGAGTGCGACCTTCTGCCAAGTACCATCGATGCCTATACCCGTCTGAATCGTTATGAAGAAGCTGCCGTCGGGATCCAGAAATCCATCGAAGCAGGAACCTCCAAGCTTAATGGTTTACCGGTGGTCAATCACGGGGTTGCTGCCTGCCGCCGTATGACTGAATCGCTGGAAAAACCTATCCAGGTTCGCCACGGTACCCCGGATGCACGCTTGCTGGCAGAGATCGCGATGGCCAGTGGCTTTACCAGCTACGAAGGCGGTGGTATCTCCTACAACATCCCTTATGCCAAACGTGTCACCCTGGAAAAATCCATCCGTGACTGGCAGTACTGCGACCGTCTGATGGGGCTGTACGAAGAAAACGGCATTCGTATTAACCGCGAGCCGTTTGGCCCATTGACCGGCACCCTGATCCCGCCGTTTATGTCTCACTCGGTCGCGATTATCGAAGGTCTGCTGGCGCTGGAACAAGGAGTGAAATCCATTACCGTCGGTTACGGCCAGGTGGGTAGCCTGACTCAGGATATCGCGGCGATTCAGGCTCTGCGTGAACTGTCCCACGAATACTTCCAGAATTATGGTTTCGATGATTACGAGTTGAGCACCGTATTCCACCAGTGGATGGGCGGTTTCCCGGAAGATGAAGCAAAAGCGTTCTCCGTTATTGCCTGGGGTGCTGCGGTTGCAGGTATGTCCGGTGCAACTAAAGTTATCACCAAAAGCCCGCATGAAGCGTTCGGTATCCCAACTGCTGCGGCTAATGCCCAGGGACTTAAAGCTTCACGCCAGATGCTCAACATGGTCAGCGACCAGAAATTCCCGCAATGCGCAGCTGTAGAGCAGGAAGTCGATCTGATTAAGAGCGAAGTTCGCGCGGTACTGAAAAGAGTATTCGAGCTGGGTAATGGCGACATTGCTCGCGGCACCGTACTGGCTTTTGAAGCCGGTGTGCTGGATGTACCTTTCGCCCCTGCCGCCTGTAACGCCGGCAAAATCCTGCCAGTTCGTGATAACACTGGCGCAATCCGTATTCTCGAAGCCGGTGCGGTTCCGCTGCCGAAAGATATTCTCGCCCTGCACCACGACTACGTCGCAGAGCGCGCACATTTTGAAGGTCGTAAACCTTCTTTCCAGATGGTCATTGATGACATCAACGCC
This sequence comes from Citrobacter sp. Marseille-Q5395, assembly GCF_947057495.1. Classification (NCBI taxonomy): domain Bacteria; kingdom Pseudomonadati; phylum Pseudomonadota; class Gammaproteobacteria; order Enterobacterales; family Enterobacteriaceae; genus Citrobacter; species Citrobacter sp. Marseille-Q5395. The sequence goes on from NZ_CAMSEL010000009.1 coordinate 49,454, forward strand.
GTATCCCACAGTAAATTAATAGGAAGACCATAATGAAAATTAAACAGGCCCTTTTCACCGCTGGCTACTCCTCATTTTATTTTGACGATCAGCAAGCTATTAAAGACGGAGCTGGTCACGATGGGTTTATCTATACCGGCTCTCCGGTGACGCCTGGGTTTACCTCTGTTCGTCAGGCGGGTGAATGCGTTTCAGTGCAGTTGATTCTGGAAAACGGCGCGGTGGCCGTTGGTGATTGCGCGGCCGTACAGTACTCCGGTGCAGGCGGTCGTGACCCACTGTTCCTGGCTGAGAACTTCATTCCTTTCCTGAACGATCACATCAAACCGCTGCTGGAAGGTCGTGACGTAGATTCATTCTTACCGAACGCCCGTTTCTTTGACCAACTGCGTATTGACGGTCATCTGTTGCATACCGCTGTACGTTACGGTTTGTCTCAGGCGTTGCTTGATGCCGCAGCACTGGCCACAGGACGCCTGAAAACAGAAGTTGTTTGCGATGAATGGCAGTTGCCATGTGTACCGGAAGCAATTCCATTATTTGGTCAAAGCGGTGATGACCGTTATATCGCCGTCGACAAAATGATCCTCAAAGGCGTGGACGTACTGCCGCATGCGCTGATCAACAACGTAGAAGAGAAGCTGGGCTTTAAAGGCGAAAAACTGCGTGAGTATGTGCGTTGGTTGTCTAACCGCATCTTAAGCCTGCGTACCAGCGATCGTTATCACCCAACGCTGCATATTGATGTGTACGGCACTATCGGTCTGATTTTTGATATGGACCCGGTTCGTTGCGCCGAATACATCGCCAGCCTGGAGGCAGAAGCACAAGGTCTGCCGCTGTACATTGAAGGTCCGGTTGATGCTGGTAACAAGCCGGATCAAATCCGCATGCTGACCGCAATCACCAAAGAACTGACCCGTCTGGGATCCGGCGTGAAAATCGTTGCTGATGAATGGTGTAACACCTATCAGGATATCGTGGACTTCACTGATGCTGGCAGCTGCCACATGGTGCAGATCAAAACTCCGGATCTCGGTGGCATTCATAACATTGTTGATGCCGTGCTCTACTGTAACAAACACGCAATGGAAGCCTACCAGGGCGGAACCTGTAACGAAACCGAGATCAGTGCTCGCACCTGCGTACATGTCGCGCTGGCTGCGCGTCCAATGCGCATGCTGATCAAACCGGGTATGGGCTTCGATGAAGGTCTCAACATCGTGTTTAACGAAATGAACCGCACCATCGCGTTGTTGCAGACTAAGGATTAAGAAATGGCTCGCACATTTAAGATCTTATCGCCTACAGCTATTCTGGGTTATGGCTTCCCGGAAGAGAGTTTTCGTAAAGCCATGGAAGAATCGCCGGATCTTATTGCTGTTGACGCAGGCTCCTCCGATCCTGGCCCCCACTACCTGGGGGCAGGTAAGCCTTTCACTGACAGGGCCGGTGTGAAACGCGATCTGCGCTATATGATCGTGGCAGGCGTTAAGAATAACATCCCGGTCGTGATCGGTACCGCCGGTGGTTCCGGCGCAGCTCCGCACCTGGAGTGGTGTCGCCAGATAATCCATGAGATCGCCCAGGAAGAAAAACTGTCTTTCTCCATGGCGTTGATCCCGTCCGATGTCGACAAAGAAGTCGTTCATCAGGCCCTGGATAACGGCAAAATCACCGCACTGGATTTTGTGCCTGAACTGACTCACGAAGCTATCGAAGATAGCACCTACATCGTTGCACAGATGGGCGTTGAACCTTTCCAGCGCGCACTGAAAGCCGGTGCACAGGTTGTACTGGGCGGACGAGCCTACGATCCGGCATGCTTCGCTGCACTGCCGATTATGCAAGGCTTTGATGAAGGTCTGGCGCTTCATTGCGGTAAGATCCTTGAGTGTGCTGCCATCGCCGCCACCCCGGGTTCTGGCTCGGATTGTGCGATGGGAATCATCGACGACAACGGCTTTACGCTGAAAGCGTTCAATCCGAAGCGTAAGTTCACTGAAACTTCTGCTGCGGCACACACCCTGTATGAGAAGTCAGATCCGTACTTCCTGCCGGGACCGGGCGGCGTGTTGAACCTGAAAGCGTGTACCTTTACAGCGGTTAATGAAGGTGAAGTGTACGTCAGCGGTTCGCGTCATGAAGAGACACCGTATGCGCTGAAACTGGAAGGTGCGCGTCAGGTTGGTTTCCGCTGCCTGACCATCGCCGGAACGCGCGATCCGATTATGATTGCCGGTATCGACACCATTCTTGAAGAGGTACAGGCCAGCGTGGCACGTAACCTTTCACTGAATGACGACAGTATCCGCATGACGTTCCACCTGTATGGTAAGAACGGCGTGATGGGCAATCATGAGCCGATGAAAACTGCCGGTCATGAGCTGGGGATTTTACTGGACGTGGTCGCGCCAACCCAGGATATCGCCAACAGCGTTTGCTCACTGGTGCGTTCTACGTTGCTGCACTACGGCTATGAAAATCGTATTGCGACTGCGGGCAACCTCGCCTTCCCGTTCTCACCATCTGACATTCAGAGTGGGCCTGTGTATGAGTTCTCAATCTATCACCTGATTGAAGCAAGCGATGCACTGCGTTTTGATTTCCACATTGAACAGGTGACGCCAGAAGGAGTTCAGGCATGAAACAGTCTATTTGCTCACTGGCGCAAGTAATTCGCTCCAAAAACGCCGGACCGTATGAACTGGTATTAGATATTTTATTTAAAACCAGGGAAGACTATCAGCGAGTAAAAGCCTCGGAGCAATTAACACCGCAACTTATTGCTGGGTTATATAATGTCAAACCTGACTTTATTCATAATATTGTGTGGTTCGACCCAGCGAATGCAGTAAAAATCGTCATGCCGCGCGATATTATTTCCGGCAATGTCGGTGACAATGATGTTTATGGTGCGCAACAACACGCTCCATTATTAAGTATTGAGTTCGATCTGTAACAAAAAAACACAATAACAGCCATTGGAGCACAGAATTCAGCTGTATCACAGTGCTTCGAATTATTCATGCGGTTGGTCACAACAGGCGTGCATCTGAGCTGCTGTCCAGGCTCAGGTGCTCGCCACCCTACACAATTTCAATTACCAGCCTTTATCCGATGGAGTAAACATGAAGAAAATTAGTTTAACGAAGATGATCATATTAGGCCTGTTACTCGGCATGGTTGCCGGGGTGCTCATCAATAATATGGCCGCAGCTGAAACAGCTAAATCATATGCTCAAGATATTTCCATTTTCACCACTATATTTTTACGTATGGTGAAAATGATTATCGCTCCATTAGTTATATCAACTCTGGTTGTCGGCATTGCCAAAATGGGTGATGCAAAAACGCTGGGACGTATATTCTCCAAAACCTTTTTCCTGTTTATTTGCGCCTCACTGCTGTCAATCGCATTGGGTCTGGTTATTGTTAATATCTTCCAGCCGGGCGCAGGCATCAACTTTGTTCCGCATGATGTCGGCGCTGTCGCCGCCGTTAAGTCAGAGCCGTTTACGCTGAAGGTATTTATTTCGCACGCAGTACCGACCAGTATCGTTGATGCGATGGCGCGTAACGAAATCCTGCAGATCGTCGTGTTCTCGATTTTCCTGGGTTGCAGCCTGGCTGCGATTGGCGAAAAAGCCGAGCCTATCGTTAAGGTTCTCGACTCACTGGTCCACGTCATGCTGAAGCTGACTGGCTACGTAATGCTGTTCGCACCTCTGACCGTTTTTGCCGCTATTTCAGGTCTGATTGCCGAACGTGGTCTGGGTGTGATGGTTAGCGCCGGGATCTTCATGGGTGAGTTCTACCTGACGCTGGGTATGTTGTGGGCAATTCTGATTGGCCTGTCGACTATGATCGTCGGTCCTTGCATCAGCCGTCTGACTAAAGCCATCCTCGAACCTGCTCTGCTGGCCTTTACCACTTCCAGTTCTGAAGCAGCCTTCCCAGGCACGCTGGATAAACTGGAAAAGTTCGGCGTTTCTTCAAAAATCGCCAGCTTTGTTCTGCCTATCGGTTACTCCTTTAACCTGGTCGGTTCCATGGCCTACTGCTCATTTGCCACCGTATTTATTGCCCAGGCGTGCAATATCGAGCTGAGCATGGGCGAACAAATCACCATGTTGCTAATCCTGATGCTGACCTCTAAAGGGATGGCGGGTGTGCCTCGTGCCTCTATGGTGGTTATTGCCGCAACCCTGAACCAGTTCAACATTCCGGAAGCCGGTCTGATCCTGCTGATGGGCGTCGATCCATTCCTCGATATGGGTCGTTCAGCCACTAACGTAATGAGTAACGCAATGGGTGCTGCCATTGTGGGTCGCTGGGAAGGCGAACACTTCGGCCAGGGTTGTCGCGGCACTGCGCCAGTAAAAACCCCGGAACAGGAACGCCCGGTTACCGAAACGGAAGTTGCTTTGTCTTAATACCACAGTGAAACCGGATAGCGGCCGCGCTATCCGGTTTTCGAGACGGTTAATAACCCGTAAGCCGGAAGGTGGTAAGCCGCCCTCCGGCACCATGATGAGCACACCAACAGGAATGCACCATGAATAAAACTCTTCTCGGCGTGGGTATTTTTTCCTTCAGCGTATTATTTAGCGCAACCACATTCGCGCAAACCACGCCGGACTACGCCAGACTTATCGAACAGGCGCATCAGAAATACAAAAGTAACAATGACGGAAAAGTCGCCGACTATATCCCTGCCCTCGCGACCTACAGTCCCAACAATTTTGCTATCACCATCGCAACGGTTGACGGAAAAATCTTCCAGGTTGGCGATGTTAAAAAAGCATTCCCGATGGAATCACTGAGTAAAGTTTTCACCATGGCGCTCGCCATGGAACAGCACGGCCCTCAGGTTGTTCTGGATAAACTCGGTGCCAATGCCACCGGCATGCCATTCAATTCAGGCTTAGCCGTCGAACTGACCAAAGGCGCGCCGGAAAACCCACTGGTTAACGCAGGCGCGATGAGCACCGTTAGCCTGATTGAAGCCAAAGATAAAACCGACCGCTGGAACAAAATCCTCGACAACCTGAACGCGTGGGCAGATGCAAGTCTCACTGTTAACGAACCTGTTTTCAAATCCGAAATGGAGACCAATCAGCACAACCAGGCACTGGCGAAACTGATGGAATCCTATAACAGCTTTTATGGCAACACGGATGAAGCCGTCGAAATTTATACCCGTCAGTGTTCCGTGGATATCACCGTTGAGCAACTGGCCAAAATGGGTGCCGTACTCGCCAACAAAGGTAAATCTCCGTTTAACGGCAAGCAGTTGCTGAATGAAAGTTATGTACCTCAGGTGCTGGCGGAAATGGCGATTGCCGGGCTGTACGACGGCAGTGGTAAGTGGCTGTACACCGTCGGCGTCCCGGCAAAGAGCGGTGTCGGCGGCGGAATGGTTGCGGTCGTCCCAGGTGAATATGCGATTGCCGTCTATTCCCCACCGCTGGATGAAGCGGGCAACAGCGTTCGCGCCCAGAAAACCATCGAATATGTCGCCGACGCGACAAAAGCCAATGTCTTTTTAGCGCATTAAGCCAACGCCAGATAACGCTTATCTGGTATTGAAATCAGGCTCGAAATTTATACACAAAATAATTCAAGCTGCATCAAAGCGGCAACTACGTGAACCCCAGGAGCTTACATAAGTAAATGACTGGGGTGAACGCAGACAGCCAACAAAGAGGCAGCGTGAAGGATGACGTGTATCGGCAAAACACGAAAAGGTGAGAAGTACTATGTCTAAACCATTTGTCTGGCAGGAACTCTTTGTTCAGAGTAAAGATAATACAGAATACGAATTACTCAGTAACCAACACGTTACGGTAACAGAGTTAGACGGAGAGGAAGTGATCAAGGTTGCGCCCGAGGCGTTAACCCTGTTGGCACAGCAGGCATTTTATGAAGCTTCATTTTTCCTGCGCGCCGGACATTTGAAACAGATCGCCAGTATTCTGCACGATCCGCAGGCCAGCAGTAATGATAAATACGTCGCACTCCAGCTACTGCGCAATGCAGAGGTTTCGGCTAAAGGCGTATTGCCTAACTGCCAGGATACAGGGACCGCAACCATTGTGGCAAGCAAAGGGCAGAATGTCTGGACCGGGTGTGATGATGCCGAAGCATTAAGCCATGGCGTATATGCCACATTCACGGAAAACAACCTGCGCTATTCGCAAAACGCACCGCTGGATATGTATTCCGAGGTCAATACTCAGACTAACCTGCCCGCCCAAATCGACATTAGCGCCATCCCGGGTAATGAATACCGGTTCCTGTTCGTCAACAAAGGTGGTGGCTCAGCTAACAAAGCAGCGCTGTACCAGGAAACCAAATCAATTTTACAACCGGAAAAACTCACTGCCTTCCTGATTGATAAAATGAAATCACTGGGAACAGCCGCCTGCCCGCCATATCACATTGCATTTGTCGTTGGCGGTCTGTCTGCCGATCAGGCGCTGAAAGTCGCAAAACTGGCATCAACTAAATATTACGATAACCTGCCCACCAGCGGGAACGAACTGGGTCAGGCGTTCCGCGATACGGCACTGGAAGCCACTCTTCTCAATGCCAGCCGTGAGTTTGGCATCGGGGCACAATTTGGCGGCAAATACTTTGCGCACGATATTCGTGTTATTCGCCTGCCACGCCACGGCGGCTCCTGCCCTATCGCTATGGCACTCTCCTGCTCTGCTGACCGCAATATTAAAGCCAAGATTAATAAACAGGGTATCTGGCTGGAAAAACTCGAACATAATCCGGGCAAATTCATTCCCGATTCTCACCGCGTAGAAAATGGTGCTCAGACCGTACAGCTCAATCTGGACCGCCCGTTGCGCGATATTCTGCATGATCTGTCCACACTGCCGATTGGAACCCGACTATCGCTAAGTGGCCCGATTGTCGTCGCCCGTGATATCGCCCACGCCAAAATCAAAGAACGTCTGGATAACGGCGAACCGATGCCGGAGTACATGAAAAACCATATCGTTTATTACGCTGGCCCGGCAAAAACTCCAAATAATCAGGCTTGTGGCTCAATGGGTCCCACCACCGGCGGGCGCATGGATGGGTACGTCGATGCTTTCCAGGCAGCGGGTGGCAGTCTGATCATGTTGTCAAAGGGCAACCGCAGCAAGCAGGTAACCGATGCCTGCCACACGCATGGCGGATTTAACCTTGGCAGCATAGGAGGCGCAGCAGCCTTACTGGCACAGCAGTACGTGAAAAGCCTGCGCTGCCTTGAGTATCCGGAACTTGGCATGGAAGCGGTCTGGATGATGGAAGTCGAAAACATGCCGGCCTTTGTGCTGGTGGATGACAAAGGCAATAACTTCTTCAGTCAGTTTGAACAGCAACATCGCTGCTCAACCTGTCCGGCAGGGAAATAAGGAGCAACAATGGAAGCGCGAGTCAACAATGACAGACACCGCCAGCGCCAGCAGAAACTGAAAGAACAGGTTGATACCCGCGTGGCGGCGGCAACGGAGAAGAAAGGAATTCTGATAGTCTTCACCGGCAACGGTAAAGGTAAATCCACCGCAGCCTTTGGGACGGCAACGCGCGCGGTAGGTCACGGAAAAACCGTTGGCATCGCGCAGTTTATTAAAGGCCAGTGGGATAATGGCGAGTACAACACGTTACAGCCGCTCGGTGTTGAATTTCATATTATGGGTACCGGTTTTACCTGGGAAACCCAGAACAGGGAAGCCGACATCGAGGCGGCAACAGCGGTCTGGCAGGAAAGTAAGCGCATGCTAGCCGATGCACATTACGACCTGGTGGTGCTGGATGAACTCACCTATATGCTGGCTTATCACTATCTGGATACGCAGGAGGTTATCAGCGCTATCGAGAATCGCCCTGCAGAACAGAGCGTGATCGTCACAGGACGTGGATGCCACACGCAATTACTGGAACTTGCCGATACGGTGAGTGAAATTCGCCCGGTTAAGCACGCGTTTGATAGTGGTATTCAGGCACAGGTCGGGATCGACTGGTAACGAGACTTTTGCCGGATAACATGTTCGCTTATCCGGCCTACCATTTCTTCAGATAGCAGACCGGCGTTATCATCCGGTATCAGCAGCCCACTTTAGAGACCACGGATTTATTCAATAACCAGTTGCGGAAAATCTGTAAATGCAGGGATTCCGATTTTTCTTCACGCCACGTCATAATGAAACGGTTCCCGGTACGCATAGGAACGTCGCAGGGAATGACCATATCACCACTGTCCAGATCGTGCTGAATAGCAAAACGGGGTAACAGAGCCACGCCCAAATTAGAACGCACGGCGGCGATCAGCATCGACAATAAATCAAAACGCGGACCTTTATTCACCAGCGGGCTACTGACATTGGACAGCGCAAACCACTCCTGCCAGCCTTTGATACGCGTGCTTTGGTGCAACAGGGTAAACTCATTTAGCAGATCATCGACAGCCAGTTTCTGATTGGATTCAGAGAGCAGACATCTGCTGCATACCGGCAAAATTTCCTCTTCAAAAAGATACTCAACCTCTGACCATGGCGAGTAAAAATCTTCCCGCATGATCGCGGCATCATACTCACGATTGAGAAAATCACCGATATTCGCCAAAGAATGGATATTAACGATAATATCAGGGTTAAGTTTGTTGAATTCGCGCAGGTTGGGGATCAACCAATGTGTACTGAAGGTAGGATTAACCGCCAGTTCGATAACCTGCACGGTCGGTTGCCAGGTCATTATTGTTGTCGTATCACGTTCAAGTTTGTTTAGCGTTTCCTTAACAATACTTAAATAATGTTTCCCTGCCGCATTTAAAAAAATGCGCTTTTTGGCATGATTAAATAACGATGTATTGAGAAAATCTTCCAGAGCATTAACCTGGCGGAAAACTGCGCTTTGTGTCAGAGCAAGCTCTTCTGCCGCCCGGGTATAACTTTCATGACGCGCAACCACTTCAAAAGTTACCAGCAACTCCGTCTTGGGTATTTTTCCTCTCATAACCTCTTCCATATGCAGCGTACAAAAATAGTTTAATTTATAAAAAATAATTCGATTCACCCAGATGAGCATCGAGAGTTATATTTTATTTTGTCCATTGATGTCATTGATCCAATCCATGATTTACTCACACTGGCGGCGGATAAATATTAACCAATAATACTCAAGCACAGCAATAAACACAATTTAAATAAGGTTAAATCCAGGCAAATAGTGCCAATAAGTTCTTAATAATTTTTCATGTTATCTTGTTTATTGTAGAAAAAACTTTGCGAGTTTAATCAATATTGTCCCTGCGATAATTTAGGACAATTTAGCGTTATAACTTATGGGCAAACGACTGCTTTTAATCATTCCGCAATGTAGTTTCTGCCATTTTTTTGTTAGCCGTGATAAAGGACACAATGTGAAAACTTTCGGAAAGGTCTGGCTCGTCGGAGCAGGTCCCGGTGATATTTCATTACTCACCCTCAAAGCGATGATGTGCATTAAACAAGCTGATGTCATTATTTACGATCGTCTGGTCAATCCTAAAATTCTGGAATGGGCATCCGCTGAGTGTAAACTTGTCAATGTCGGAAAAAACCCTGGCTTTCATTGTGTGCCACAAGATGAAATCAACTTACTGCTTATTCAGTACGCTGAAACGCATGACAACATCGTGCGTTTAAAAGGCGGTGATCCTTACGTTTTTGGTCGTGGAGCTGAGGAAGTTGAGGGACTCGTAGAGATCGGGATTCCATTTGAAGTCGTGCCCGGTATCAGTTCCACCATTGGCGGCCTTGCCTGCGCCGGTATTCCGGTCACTCATCGCGATTTCGCATCCGGGTTTCACGTAGTGACAGGCCATACACGAGAAGGCAACCAGCAGCAGGACTGGCGTCAGTTAGCCAGACTCAACGGTACGCTGGTTATCGTGATGGGTATCGCCAACCTGGCATTTATCTGCGAAGAACTGTTGATGGGCGGAAAATCGGCAGACACGCCCGCCGCCGTTATCATGTCTGCCACGCGGGAAAATCAGCGCCGCCTGACCTGTACGCTCGGTGCATTATTGAATAAAGCACAGGAAGCAAACGTTGTGCCACCTGCGCTTATCGTCATTGGTGATGTCGTCACCCTCAGCGATCGACTCTCTTTTATTCCCGAAGCCATCACGCTGCCGGAAAACCTTTACTGCGAGAGTCTGGCGTGACGAAAAGACTGAGGTGACGTTTGATGCGCTGCCCGGAATACGCGGCAAAAATAACTGGTTTGTGCGTAGTGAAGTTTCCGGGCAATGCTGTCTATCGAATGAACAGGGTCGTGCAATAACTCCCCCGCCTTTTGCATTTTTTTCTGATTCACCCAGGTTTTAAAATTAACACCCTGACGTTTCTTAAAAAAACGACTGAAATAATTCGCACTTAAACAAACGTGCGCTGCCACAGTCTCCAGAGATAATTCACCATATAAATTATCATCAATATAGCGAAGTGCCGCTGATAGTTTTCTCTCGTGACGAGAAAGCTCCGTATAATATGGGCGAATAGTATTGATTTGCGATCCGAAGGAAGCATCAACCTGTTGTTCCTGATGTTCAAAGTTATCAACAATAAACCTCAGTAAATTTGCCGATGCCACTAGTGTGTTATTATCCACTACAGTAACCCGTTCCCACTCAGCTTTTATCCGAGGTTCATTCATCCATTGTGGTTTGTCATCAATCACAATTGTTTTATATTCCTGATGTTTTGCCCGTACCTGACCACAAATAATAAAGCCGTACAGATTGCCCTCATGGATTAACGGCATTGAGAAGAGGCTTAATCCTGCATAACAGCAGAGTATTCTGGGTTTAACCTGCTTTAACCCCTCAAAAGCACAATACTTATCACACTTTTGACAACTCGGGCGATACAGTTCATTGGTACGTATTAATGAACAAAATGAATTGAAGCCATGACAATCAGATATTGCCTTACCTGTAACATCAACGACTACCGTTGCTAATCCGGTCGCACCAGAGAAGATCTCAGCTATAGAGAAAAAACTCTGCAAGTAGTCATCCTGAATTTTCAGCGGCACGCCTTCCTCCGGCATTCATGATATTTAAGCCGGTAATATGCAGAATTTAGCCTAAAGAAAGAATGATGCTTACCGCAAAAAATAATCTTATTTATGAAGATGATTATGATCAAATTGCAAGATGAATAATGTGTCGTCTTAACCACAATAGCGCGGTGAGTACGACTGCGTCACTGGGCCATCTTTTAATTTATTATATTTTGCCTTCAGAGAACGGGTGACGGGTTACAGATATTCGGCAGGAACAAAAAACGAAAAAGACATAAAAAAGGCCATCATCAGATGGCCAACCATGTCGAAAACGGACCAGCCCTGCGTCCTTCGCACAACGCATACAGCCGGTTGCACGAAGGGGTCGGGCTTTATTACTACTTTTTGAGAATTACTTAATCACAGTTTTCAGCGCTTCACCGATATCGGCCAGGCTGCGCACGGTTTTCACCCCCGCGGCTTCCAGTGCGGCGAATTTCTCATCAGCCGTACCTTTACCACCAGAGATAATCGCACCCGCGTGCCCCATACGTTTGCCTTTCGGCGCGGTCACGCCCGCGATGTAGCCAACAACTGGCTTGGTTACATGATCTTTAATGTACGCCGCCGCTTCTTCTTCCGCGCTACCGCCGATCTCACCGATCATCACGATCGCTTCAGTCTGTGGATCTTCCTGGAACAGTTTCAGGATGTCGATAAAATTTGAGCCAGGGATCGGGTCACCACCGATACCTACGCAGGTAGACTGGCCGAAACCATAGTCAGTCGTCTGCTTAACCGCTTCATAGGTCAACGTACCAGAACGAGAAACGATACCCACTTTACCCGGCTTGTGAATGTGACCCGGCATGATGCCGATTTTGCATTCGCCTGGGGTGATAACGCCAGGACAGTTCGGCCCAATCATGCGCACGCCCGCTTCATCAAGCGCCACTTTCACGGTCAGCATATCCAGCGTCGGGATGCCTTCAGTGATGGTGATAATCAGTTTAATACCTGCGTTGATGGCTTCCAGAATGGAGTCTTTGCAGAACGGAGCCGGTACATAAATAACAGACGCAGTCGCGCCGGTGGCTTCAACCGCTTCACGCACGGTGTTAAACACTGGCAGGCCCAGGTGAGTTGTACCGCCTTTACCCGGCGTTACACCACCAACCATTTGCGTACCGTAAGCAATCGCTTGTTCAGAGTGGAATGTCCCCTGGCTACCGGTGAAGCCCTGGCAGATAACCTTGGTATCTTTATTAATTAAAACTGACATTATTTCCCCTCCACTGCGGCAACAACCTGCTGAGCTGCATCCGTCAGACTTTTCGCTGCAATAATATTCAGGCCGCTGTCAGCCAGTTTTTTCGCGCCGAGTTCGGCGTTGTTACCTTCCAGACGCACAACCACCGGAACGTTAACACCAACTTCCGCTACCGCGCCGATGATACCGTCGGCGATCAGGTCGCAACGCACGATGCCACCAAAGATGTTAACCAGTACGGCTTTAACATTGTCGTCAGAGAGGATAATTTTGAACGCTTCGGTGACACGCTCTTTAGTCGCACCGCCGCCAACGTCGAGGAAGTTAGCCGGTTCGCCACCGTGCAGTTTAACGATGTCCATGGTGCCCATTGCAAGGCCAGCGCCGTTAACCATACAACCAATGTTACCGTCCAGCGCGACGTAGTTCAGTTCCCACTGTGCAGCCTGAGCTTCACGCGGATCTTCCTGAGACTGGTCGCGCATTTCACGCAGATCCGGCTGGCGGAATAGTGCGTTGCCGTCAGCACCCAGTTTGCCATCGAGGCAGATCAAGTCGCCTTGTTTGGTCACCACCAGCGGGTTGATTTCGATCAGCGCCAGGTCGCGCTCAAGGAAAATGGTCGCCAGACCCATGAAGATCTTGGTGAATTGCTGAACCTGCTTACCTTCCAGACCCAGTTTGAACGCCAGGTCACGGCCCTGATACGGCATTGGACCCGTCAGCGGATCGAGCGCCACTTTATGGATCAGGTGCGGGGTTTCTTCCGCCACTTTTTCGATTTCCACGCCGCCTTCGGTAGAGGCCATAAAGACCACGCGACGGGAGCTGCGATCAACTACTGCACCGAGGTAAAGTTCTTTACCAATGTCGGTCGCAGCTTCAACCAGAATCTGATTTACCGGTTGACCGTTGGCATCTGTCTGGTAGGTCACCAGACGTTTGCCCAGCCAGTGTTCAGCAAAAGCGCGAATGTCTTCTTTGCTGTTAACAACCTTCACACCGCCCGCTTTACCACGGCCACCAGCGTGAACCTGACATTTCACTACCCACGGGCCTGCACCGATTTTTGATGCGGCTTCTTCGGCTTCACGCGGAGTAGTACAGGCATAACCCACCGGTGCCGGTAAGCCATAGCGGGCAAAAAGTTGTTTTGCCTGATATTCATGTAAGTTCATGTGTTCTGTCCATCCTTCAGGTAATCGTTATCTTTAAACCTGTAGGCCGTTGCGTTTTTCATGCCGGATGGCGCAACGCTTATCGGCCTACAGGGCAGGTGATACTCTCAGGTACTACACGTCCAGCAGCAGACGCGTTGGATCTTCCAGCAACTCTTTAATGGTCACCAGGAAGCCTACTGACTCACGACCATCGATCAAACGGTGGTCATAAGACAGCGCCAGATACATCATCGGCAGGATTTCAACCTTGCCGTCTACAGCCATCGGACGATCTTTGATGGCATGCATACCCAGGATGGCGCTCTGCGGCGGGTTAATGATTGGCGTTGACATCAGGGAACCGAACACACCACCGTTAGTGATGGTAAAGTTACCCCCCGTCAGATCTTCAACCGTCAACTTGCCGTCGCGACCTTTTACTGCCAGCTCTTTAATGTTTTTCTCGATGTCAGCCATACCCAGCAGATCCACATCTCGCAGAACCGGAGTTACCAGGCCGCGCGGCGTAGATACCGCCATGCTCACATCAAAGTAGTTGTGGTACACCACGTCATCGCCATCGATAGAAGCGTTCACTTCCGGATAGCGTTTCAGCGCTTCAACAACCGCTTTAACGTAGAAGGACATAAAGCCCAGACGGATACCGTGACGTTTTTCGAACGCGTCGCCGTACTGCTTACGCAGATCCATAATCGGCTTCATATTGACTTCGTTGAACGTCGTCAGCATTGCTGTCGAATTTTTCGCTTCCAGCAGACGCTCAGCTACGCGCTTACGCAGACGGGTCATCGGTACGCGTTTTTCTCCGCGAGCACTCAGTGCAGGCTGTGCTGCAGGCGCTACTGCCGGGGCTTTCGCTTCCGCTTTTGCTGCCGGAGCTTTAGCCAGATGTTTTTCAACATCTTCACGCGTGATACGACCACCGACACCGGTACCATTGATGGCACTGGCTTCGAGATTATGCTCACCCAGCAGGCGACGGATCGCCGGGCTCAGGGCATCGTTATTCTGCTCGGCAAGAGACGCCTGTTGACGCTGTGCCGGGGTAGAATCTTTCTCTTCAGATTTAGCACTGGTCTCTTTACCACTGCTGTTGCCTTCACGCAGGCGACCAAGGATCTGGCGAGAAGTGACAGTGGTCCCTTCATCTTCCAGAACTGCATCAAGAATACCGTCCGCTGATGCCGGTACTTCCAGTACCACTTTGTCAGTTTCGATTTCTACCAGTACTTCGTCACGACGTACTGCATCGCCCGGTTTTTTGTGCCAGGTTGCAACCGTTGCATCTGCTACGGATTCAGGCAGGTCGGGAACAAGAATATCTACGCTACTCATTATTTATCCTTTATTTAATCGACGTTCAGCGCGTCATTGACCAGATCTTGTTGCTGTTTCTGGTGAACGGACATATATCCTACTGCCGGAGAGGCAGAGGCCGGGCGACCTGCATAACGCAGAGCAGACCCAAATGGAATCACTTCACGGAAATGATGCTGGCTGCAGTACCATGCGCCCTGGTTGAGCGGCTCTTCCTGGCACCAGACAAAATCATGCACATGAGCAAAAGGTTTCAGCGCTTCCTGTACCGCTTTATGCGGGAACGGATAGAGCTGTTCGATACGCACAATGGCGACATCTTTTTGGTTGTTCTTGCGGCGCTGCTCCAGCAGGTCGTAATAAACCTTACCAGAACACATCACGACGCGCTTCACGGCTTGCGGATCAAGTTCATCTATCTCGCCAATGGCTGGCAGGAACGTACCGTTAGCCAGTTCGTCGAGCGTAGACACCGCCAGCGGATGACGCAGCAATGATTTCGGCGACATCACCACCAGCGGACGACGCATACCGCGCAGCGCCTGACGACGCAGCATGTGGTAAACCTGTGCTGGGGTAGACGGAACGCACACCTGCATGTTTTGCTCAGCACAAAGTTGCAGATAACGCTCAAGACGTGCGGAAGAGTGCTCTGGTCCCTGCCCTTCGTAGCCATGTGGCAGCAGCATCACCAGGCCACACATACGACCCCATTTCTGCTCACCAGAGGAGATGAACTGGTCGATAACAACCTGCGCACCGTTGGCAAAGTCACCAAACTGCGCTTCCCAGATAGTCAGCGTGCGCGGCTCTGCTGTGGCATAACCATATTCAAATGCCAGTACCGCTTCTTCAGACAGCACGGAGTCCCAAACGCGGAATGTGCCCTGACCGTTATGCACATGCTGCAGTGGCGTGTAGGTAGAACCGTTTGCCTGGTTGTGAATAACTGCATGGCGGTGGAAGAAGGTACCGCGACCTGAGTCTTCACCAGACAGTCGTACCGGAATGCCCTCGTCAACCAACGTTGCGTAAGCCAGGTTCTCAGCACCACCCCAGTCGAACAGCTTCTCGCCTGCTGCCATCGCCTGACGGTCGCCGTAAATCTTGGCAACGCGCGACTGCATTTCAACCGCTTCTGGTACAGTACTGATGCGTTTTGCCAGTTCCTGCAAACGCTTCATTTCAACCTTGCTCGGGTAGTTTTCATCCCATTCATGGTTGAGGTACGGCGACCAGGTGAAGGAGTGCATGTTCATTGGACGCCACTCTTTCACTACGCATTCGCCGGCATCCAGCGCGTCACGATAGAGGTTGACCATTTCGGTAGCGTCTTCCAGCGTTGCGACTTTATCGGCTTCCAGCTTATCAGCGTAGATTTTGCGCGGAGTCGGATGCTTTTTGATTTTCTGATACATCAGCGGCTGGGTCGCACTCGGCTCGTCGGCTTCGTTATGGCCATGACGGCGGTAGCACACCAGATCGATGAAGACATCACGTTTAAAGGTATTACGGAAATCCAGAGCCAAACGGGTCACGAAAGCGACGGCTTCCGGATCATCCGCATTGACGTGGAAAATAGGCGCCTGGACCATCTTACCGATATCAGTGCAATACGGCGTAGAGCGTGCATCCAGTGGGTTAGACGTTGTAAAGCCGACCTGGTTATTGATAACGATGCGAACGGTACCGCCCACTTCGTAACCACGCGCTTTCGACATGTTCAGGGTTTCCTGAACTACGCCCTGTCCGGTCACTGCGGCGTCACCGTGAATGGTGATCGGCAACACTTTATTGCTGCTCGGCTCGTCCAGTCTGTCCAGACGCGCGCGAACGGAACCGATAACCACCGGGCTGACGATTTCCAGATGCGACGGGTTAAACGCCAGCGCCAGGTGAACCAGACCGCCTTCGGTTTCGATATCAGATGAGAAGCCCATGTGGTACTTCACATCACCCGTACCGAGGTGTTCTTTATGTTTGCCTGCAAATTCGTCGAACAGATCCTGTGGTTTTTTACCTAGCACGTTGACCAGCACGTTCAGACGGCCACGGTGCGCCATGCCCAGAACCACTTCGCGCGTGCCGCTGTTACCGGCATGGCGAATCATCTCTTTAAGCATCGGAATTAACGCATCGCCGCCTTCCAGCGAGAAGCGTTTTGCACCCGGGAACTTCGCGCCCAGATAGCGTTCCAGGCCTTCTGCTGCGGTCAGTTCGCTGAGAAAACGTTTCTTCTCTTCGCTGCTGAATGCGGCACGACCAGATTCGATACGCTGCTGAAGCCAGCGTTTTTCTTCGGTACTGGTGATGTGCATATACTCGGCGCCAATAGGGCCGCAGTAGGTTTGTTTCAGCGCCTCAACCAGGTCGCTCAGCTTCATGGTGTCTTTGCCGCCGGCAAAAGAACCAACGTTAAAGCTTTCCTGGAAATCAGCATCAGTCAGATCGTGGAAAGTTGGGTCCAGATCGGCCACATTCTCTTGCTGCCACAGTCCCAGCGGATCGAGATTCGCATGCTGATGACCACGGAAACGATATGCGTTGATGAGCTGCAGGACTTTAACCTGCTTCACATTGGCATCAGGGTCGGAGATAGAAGAAGAATAACGTGGGGTAACCAACGCCTGTCGACGGAAATAATCACGTGTTTTTGAGTGGAGTTGATCCGGTTTGACTCCGGTACCAGGTAACTGCTGGAACGTCGAACGCCAGTTAGCATCTACCGAGTCAGGGTCGGTTAAGAAGTCTTCATAGAGCTGTTCTATCCAGCTCTGGTTTGAACCAGAGAGGTAAGAAGAGTCCAACCAGGCTTTCAAAGCGCTGTTCTGCATCGTGATCCCTTAAGCATCTATATGCTTATTTCGCCGTGGATACTACCACGCACACCGCTGTGCGTGCCGGGGTTCACTTGCGAGCTCTTGTTTAATCTGGCTCGCGAAGGAACCTTTAAAAACTGTCTAATAATCTTCGTCGTTCAGACCGCGCCTTGTATCGCGCCGAACGCCTCGATTATTGCTCTCTAATTCATGGCAGTTTTTAGAGGTTTCCTGCATATATCATGCCTGATGACGCTGTGCTTATCCGGCCTACAGTGACTCACCTGTAGGCCGGATAAGGCATTTATACCGCCATCCGGCATCTGTTACTTACGCACTACGTTTCAACAGCATCGACTTAATATGGCCGATGGCGCGCGTCGGGTTCAGCCCCTTAGGACATACGCTGACGCAGTTCATGATGCTATGGCAGCGGAATACGCTGAAAGCGTCACTTAAACCTTCGAGGCGGCTGTCGGTTTCGGTATCGCGACTGTCAATCAGGAAGCGATACGCGGCCAGCAGTCCTGCCGGGCCAATAAACTTGTCCGGATTCCACCAGAATGACGGGCAGGACGTTGAGCAGCATGCACACAAAATACATTCATACAGCCCATCGAGCTTCTCACGCTGCTCTGGCATTTGTAAATGCTCACGAGCAGGAGGATTTTTCCCATTATTCAACAAGTAAGGCTTAATCTTCTCATACTGTGCGTAGAATTGTCCCATGTCTACCACCAAATCGCGTACGACCGGTAAACCTGGCAGCGGGCGAATGACAATTTTCTTGCCCGGCTGATTCAGCGCAGAAATAGGAGTGATACACGCCAGCCCATTTTTGCCGTTCATATTCAGACCATCAGAACCGCACACCCCTTCACGGCAGGAGCGACGGAACGACAGCGACGGATCTTTTTCTTTCAGCTGCATCAATGCATCCAGCAGCATCATGTCGCGCCCTTCTTCCGCTTCCAGGGTGTAATCCTGCATACGCGGAGCATCATCGATATCCGGGTTATAGCGATAAATCGAAAACTCGAGTTTCATTGTCCTGTCTCCGCATTAATAAGTACGAATCTTCGGCGGGAATGCCGGGCGCAGTTTCGGTTCCATATTGACCTGACGTCGAGTCATGGATTCCGATTCTGGCAGGTACAGGGAATGGCACAGCCAGTTTTCATCATCACGTTCCGGATAGTCGAAGCGGCTATGCGCGCCGCGGCTTTCGGTACGGAAGTTGGCGGACACCGCCGTGGCGTACGCGGTTTCCATCAGGTTATCCAGCTCCAGACACTCAACGCGCTGGGTGTTGAACTCGCTGGACGTATCATCCAGACGGGCGTTTTTCAGACGCTCGCGAATTGCTTTCAACTCTTCAAGCCCCTTCGCCATCGCATCACCTTCGCGGAAGACCGAGAAGTTATGCTGCATACATTCTTGCAGCGCTTTGCGAATAACTACCGGATCTTCGCCGTCGCGGTTACCGTTCCAGCGGTTCAGACGGGCCAGAGAAGCATCGATCTCTTCTTCGGTCGCATCCAGCAGGTCACCCTGCTCAGTGATAGATTCCTGCAGATGCAGGCCAACCGCACGACCGAATACCACCAGGTCCAGCAGCGAGTTGCCGCCCAGACGGTTAGCACCGTGGACCGATACGCAGGCGATTTCGCCAACCGCAAACAGCCCAGGAATCACCACATCTTCACCCTGCTCATTCACAGTCAGTGCCTGGCCGGTCACTTTGGTCGGAATACCGCCCATCATGTAGTGGCAGGTAGGGATTACCGGAATCGGCTCTTTCACCGGATCAACGTGGGCAAAGGTGCGGGACAGTTCCAGAATGCCCGGCAGACGGGATTCCAGCACTTCTTTACCCAGATGGTCGAGTTTCAGCTTGGCGTGTGGACCCCACGGACCGTCACAGCCACGACCTTCACGAATTTCGATCATGATGGAACGCGCCACCACGTCACGACCCGCAAGGTCTTTCGCATTCGGGGCATAACGCTCCATAAAGCGTTCGCCATGTTTATTTAACAGATAACCGCCTTCACCGCGGCAACCTTCTGTTACCAGTACACCTGCACCGGCGATACCGGTTGGGTGAAACTGCCACATTTCCATATCCTGCACCGGTACACCGGCACGGATAGCCATACCAACACCATCACCGGTATTGATGTGGGCGTTGGTGGTGGACTGATAAATACGACCTGCCCCGCCGGTTGCCAGCACGGTAGCGCGGGCTTTGAAGTAGACGACTTCACCGGTTTCGATACACAGTGCGGTACAACCCACCACTGCGCCATCGGCGTTTTTCACCAGATCCAACGCATACCACTCCGAGAAAATGGTGGTGTGGTTTTTCAGGTTCTGCTGATACAAGGTGTGCAACAGCGCATGACCGGTACGGTCCGCCGCCGCTGCGGTACGTGCCGCCTGCTCGCCGCCGAAGTTTTTCGACTGACCGCCAAACGGGCGTTGATAGATAGTGCCATCGTCGAGGCGTGAAAACGGCAGCCCCATATGATCCAGCTCCAGAATCGCTTCCGGACCGGTCTTGCACATATATTCAATAGCGTCCTGGTCACCAATGTAATCCGACCCTTTTACGGTGTCGTACATATGCCATTCCCAGTTATCTTCATGGGTATTACCGAGCGCAACGGTGATGCCACCCTGCGCAGAAACGGTATGGGAACGGGTTGGGAACACTTTGGAAAGCAGCGCACAGGTCTGGCCGCTTTGGGAAATTTGCAGCGCCGCGCGCATACCTGCGCCGCCGGCACCAATCACAACAGCATCAAATTCTCTGACTGGCAGTTTCATTACACACCCCACACCACAACAAATCCATAAATGACGTAAACCACCAGCGCAACGACAATTGCCAGTTGCAGAATCAGGCGCACGGCCAGAGGTTTAACGTAGTCGGTCAACACCTGCCACATGCCGATCCAGGCATGAATCAAGATGGAGAAAAGTGCCAGCAGGGTGAAGACTTTGGTGAATGCCGATGAGAAAAAACCGGTCCAGACTTCCCAGGTCAGCTCGCCGCTGGTGGCGAAGAAGCCGACCATATAGATGATGTATAACGTCAGAACGATAGCGGTAGCACGGACCAGAATGAAGTCATGTACGCCGTTGCGTCCTAATGCGGAGGCGTTGCTTACCATACGAGGACTCCTGCGAGAAGTGAAAGCACGACAATGATAACAAAAGAAATTTTGGCGGAACGCGTCCCTGCTTCGAGGGTTTCTTCAAGGTAGCCAAAATCCATCAACAGATGGCGAATGCCCATTACAGCGTGATATGCCAGCGCGACCAGAATTCCCCACATAATTAACTCCACAAAGAAGTTATTCATAATGGATGACGCCGCGAGGAAACCTTCAGGGGAGGAAAGGCTGGTACCCAATAACCACAACAGTATCCCGACCGCCACGAAGGTGATCACTCCAGATACGCGATGGAGAATGGACGCTATCGCCGTGATTGGGAACCGGATCGTTTGCAGATCCAGATTGACAGGTCTTTGTTTTTTCACATTTCTTATCATGAATAACGCCCACATGCTGTTCTTATTATTCCCTTTGGACTTCGGGTACAGAAGATGAAGACACCTGTAGCCTGAAAGACGACGGGATTTCCTTCCTCCGGTCTGCGTGCGGGTCAGACAGCGTCCTTACTATAACTACGCGTCATATAAAACACTGCTTCCAGTTGCTAAAACGACACGTTACAACGCTGGTTGGCTCGGGATTGCAGGGTATTCCGGAGACCTGGCGGCAGTATAGGACGTTCACAAAATCATTACAATTAACCTACATATAGTTTGTCGGGTTTTATCCCGAACAGTGACATAGGTCACGATAACAACATTATTTTAATTTTTAATCATCTGATTTGACAAACATTAAACAAAGTTGTTACAAACGACACCAGAAAAGGCATATAATGCGTAAAAGTTATGGGGTCACTCTTTCACCGGAGATTTAGTTATGCAACAGTGTGGAAGTATTGACCAATACCTTCAGGACAGTTATTAGTGATAGACAGGTTTAATAATTCGGATTGCTAAGTTCTTGATTTGCTGTTTATTCGCCATGAACAGACCGTTTTACCTGCAAGCGCCCATAGCTCTGTACCCAGGTTGTCCCCTCTTCCACAGAGCGGCGAGCCAAATAACAAACTGGTAACGGTTCACCAATGTACGAAGGCAAATGTAAGTTCCGGCAGTCTTAAGCAATAAGGCGCTAAGGAGACCGTAAATGGCTGATACTAAAGCAAAAATCACTCTAAATGGTGACTCTGCTATTGAACTGGATGTGCTGAAAGGTACGCTCGGTCAAGATGTTATTGATATTCGTAGCCTTGGCTCAAAAGGGATGTTTACTTTTGACCCAGGTTTCACCTCTACTGCATCCTGCGAATCCAAAATTACTTTCATCGACGGTGACGAAGGTATTTTGCTGCATCGCGGCTTCCCGATTGACCAGTTGGCGACCGAGTCCAACTATCTGGAAGTGTGTTATATCCTGCTGTACGGCGAAAAACCGACGCAGGAAGAGTACGACGAGTTCAAAACCACGGTCACTCGCCATACCATGATCCATGAGCAGATTACCCGTCTGTTCCACGGTTTCCGCCGCGACTCTCACCCGATGGCCGTCATGTGCGGTGTTACCGGCGCACTGGCCGCGTTCTACCACGACTCGCTGGATGTGAATAATGCGCGTCACCGTGAAATCGCTGCTTTCCGTCTGCTGTCCAAAATGCCTACCATGGCAGCGATGTGCTACAAATACTCCATCGGCCAACCGTTTGTTTATCCGCGTAACGACCTCTCCTACGCCGGTAACTTCCTGCACATGATGTTCTCCACGCCGTGCGAAAAATACGAAGTGAATCCAATCCTGGAACGCGCAATGGACCGTATCCTGATCCTGCACGCCGACCACGAGCAGAACGCTTCTACGTCTACCGTACGTACAGCGGGTTCTTCTGGTGCTAACCCGTTTGCCTGTATCGCAGCAGGTATTGCTTCCCTGTGGGGACCGGCACACGGCGGTGCAAACGAAGCCGCACTGAAGATGCTGGAAGAAATCAGCTCGGTTAAACACATTCCGGAATTTGTTCGCCGCGCGAAAGACAAGAATGATTCTTTCCGTCTGATGGGCTTTGGTCACCGTGTCTATAAAAACTATGACCCACGCGCAACCGTTATGCGTGAAACCTGTCATGAAGTTCTGAAAGAGCTGGGCACCAAAGATGACCTGCTGGAAGTGGCCATGGAGCTTGAGCACATCGCACTGAATGACCCGTACTTCATCGAGAAGAAACTCTACCCGAACGTAGACTTCTACTCCGGTATCATTCTGAAAGCGATGGGTATTCCGTCCTCCATGTTCACCGTGATTTTCGCCATGGCGCGTACCGTTGGCTGGATTGCTCACTGGAACGAAATGCATACTGATGGCATGAAGATCGCCCGTCCTCGTCAGCTGTACACCGGCTACGACAAACGCGATTTTAAGTCTGACATTAAGCGTTAATTCCTGTTGCCGGATGGCGATGCGTCACCATCCGGCATATTCCCTTTTTCTTGACATGCATTGTGTTAATCCTCTCATCCTTTCTCTATGATTTACTGAGACTTGCTTAATTCTACTCAGGAGTATGGGATGCCTGTTTTGCAGTGGAGTGCACTGTTTTTACTGTCACTTCTTCTTTCCCTGCTCTTTCTGTTTATCCATCTTCCGGGGCCATTACTGCTCGGGTCGATGATCGTCGGTATTATTTTCAGTATGCGCGGTATTTCGCTGCATCCCCCTCGCTGCACGTTTCTTGGTGCGCAAGCCATCCTCGGCTGTATGATTGCGCAAAACCTCACTGGCTCCATTTTTACGACGCTGGCAGCGCATTGGCCGGTGGTGATTGTCATTCTGCTGGCAACCCTTATCAGCAGTGCAGCAATAGGCTGGTTGTTGGTACGTTACAGTAAACTTCCCGGTAATACGGGCGCGTGGGGCTCATCTCCAGGCGGAGCGGCGGCGATGGTTGCCATGGCGCAGGATTATGGCGCTGACATTCGTCTGGTGGCATTCATGCAGTATCTGCGGGTTTTACTTGTGGTAGGCGCGGCGGCGCTGGTCACCCGACTGGTGATGGGTGACCTGGCGCAAACGGTCAGCGAGCAAATCATCTGGTTTCCGCCACTGAGTGTTAACCTGTTCAGTACCCTGGCACTGGCCGCCGTTGCCGGAATTGCCGGGCGCGTACTGCGCATCCCCTCTGGCGTCATGCTGCTGCCAATGCTGGTGGGTGCATTGCTGAACGCTGGCGGTGTAATGGTGATTGAACTGCCGGAATGGCTACTGGCCATAGCGTACATGGCCATCGGCTGGCAAATTGGTCTGGGTTTTGACAAGCAAATCTTTTTTATGGCACTGCGTCCCTTGCCACAGATCCTGTTGTCTATTTTTTCACTGATGGCGATTTGCGCGGCTATGGCCTGGGGACTGGCGCATTACATGCGGATCGACTTCCTCACCGCTTATCTGGCTACCAGCCCGGGAGGGGTGGACAGTGTCGCGGTGATTGCCGCAGGAAGTCACGCCGATATGGCGCTGATCATGGCGATGCAGACCCTGCGGCTGTTCAGTATTTTATTGACTGGTCCGGCGGTGGCGCGGTTTATTTCACAGCATGCCCCCAGGCAGCCAGCTTAATGCTGACATCCCGGACACCAGTAAAAAGGTCGTGAAGAGAGCATCGTTTTCTCGATAATACCGCCACAACGTTCGCATGCTTCACCGTCCCGATGGAAAACCTTAAAGCGAAACAGCGCGCCGTGATGTTTATTCTCATCAACCAGACCGCGCGTATTGTAAGATAAACGCGGAATATCGAGCAGTGCATGCGCCAGCCTGTCGAGCTGTTCATCGCTGAGTTGCGAGGCTTTATGTTGCCCTGTCAGTTCCACCTGCCAGAGAATTTCTACCCGTAAATAGTTACCCAACCCCGCGAGAAACGCCTGATCCAGGAACAGACCCGAAAACTGCCGATTGCGAAAACGAGGTGAAAGCAGACGCGCTTTCACATCATCAGGCGTTAAGCGCAGATCCAGCACATCAGGTCCAACCCGTTGCAGGAACGGATGGTTGGTTAGCTGTTCAGGCGTAAGGATTTCAATGTCAGAGGCGCTGTAGAGCAGAATAGTTTTATCGAGCGTTTGCAGCCTGACGCGTAATACCCGGTTGGTTTCCGGGATTTTCCCCGTCTCAATCACTCGCCATACGCCATAAAGCTGATTATGGCTATATAACGTCAGACCATTCGAAAAGTGGGTCAGCAATGCCTTACCCCGGGTTTCAATATGGGTAACCCTCTGTCCAGTCAGTCGAGATTGATACGGTTTTAACTGCTCAAAGGCAAACCAGACATCCGTCAGAGGTTTGCCTTTGACTGCCGCCTCCAGGTTATCCGCCGCACGGCGGATCTCCGGGCCTTCAGGCATAATACTGTCCTTTGTTAATGAGTTGCTCCGCCCGTCACTGCGATATCGCGATCCACCTGCAAGGCGGTAACAATCGCAATCTCCAGTGCATGACGCACCGTTTCTGCCGCCATACTCGGCGCACCTGGATGCGCCGCCGCTTGTTCCGGCAGATAGGGAATATGAATAAATCCCCCCTTCACTGTCGGCGTGTTACGTAACTTATGCAGCAGCCCATACATCACGTGGTTGCAGACGAAGGTACCCGCAGTCTGAGAAACCGATGCAGGAATACCTGCGCTGCGCATGGCAGCAACCATCGCTTTAATCGGCAACGTGCTAAACCATGCCGCCGGGCCATCCGCTACGATCGGTTCATCAACGGGCTGCTGCCCGTGGTTATCCGCAATACGTGCATCGTCAACATTGATCGCCACGCGCTCAACGGTGATATCTGTACGGCCTCCAGCCTGACCTACCGCCAGTACCAGCGACGGCGACAGCGCGTCAATCGCAGCATTGAGTACGGCAAGAGACTCACCAAATACGCACGGAAGCTGGCGTGCCACAACGCGACATTCACCGATAATAGCATTGTCGAGACCCGAGACCACTTCCCAGGAAGGGTTAACTGATTCGCCGCCAAAAGGTTCAAATCCGGTGATAAGTACCGTTTTCATCCTTCCTCCTTACAGGAACATCAGGAAATACATCAGGAATACGTTGACCAATAGCAACAGCACGCCGGTTGGCACCTGTGCTTTAATCACTGCGTTCTTATCCGGCAGTTCCAGCAATGCCGCCGGCACAATGTTAAAGTTCGCCGCCATCGGCGTCATCAGCGTACCGCAATACCCGGAGAACATGCCGATTGCCGCCATCACCGCAGGGTTACCGCCATGCTGCAACACGAGTATCGGAATACCAATCCCGGCGGTCACAATCGGGAAGGCCGCAAACGCATTACCCATAACCATCGTCAGCAGTGCCATACCGATGGTGTACACCGCCACCGCGATAAAGCGGCTATCCACCGCGAGGTATTCCTGAGTTAGATAAGAGATACCACTGCCGACGCCTGCCGCCGTAAACAACAACCCCAGCGTGGCCAGAATCTGTGGCAGGATGAACGCCCAACCAATAGAGTCCAGCAGACGACGAGCTTCCTGAATTGGCTGATGTACCCGTTCATGGGTCATTTTTATCGCCATTGCCAGGCCGATCAACGAGCCAGCGGTCATCGAAAAGAGCGTCACCAGCGTGGCGTGGTTACCCGGCCCAAACAACGCATCCTGTAAGCCCGGAATATGATTAAACATCAACACACCAATCACGGTAACCACCGGAATGGCCAGCGCCGGGAAAAACAGACGATTGCCCAACCGGGTGGCGCTTTCTTCGCGCTGTTGTTGCGTACGTTGATGGTAGCTTCCCAGTTTGACGCCGCCGAAACCGGCGATTAGGGCCAGCAACACGACCGCGACACCGACAGCAATATGCACAGTGCGTTTATCGCCAAAAAGTGAATACGTCCAGTCACCCAGCAGAAACAGCAGACCGTACACGCCCCAGAACAGACCGGTGGTTAAACGCCGGGGGTTCGCTTTGTCCTGCCAGGACATGACGGCCACAATCAGTAATACCGCACCCGCCAGCCAGTAGAGATAGCTTTGCTGAAAATTCATTTCGCTTCTCCTTTAGCTGCGGCATTCGCTTTCGCTACTTCGCGTTGCAGGTAGTTATCAAGGCGCCACAAGCGTGCGCCGTGGATCAGGAACGCACAAATCGCCGTTGGGATCCCCCACAGGGCAATATGCAACGGCTCCGTCTGGATCCCGCCTGACTCCAGCATAAAGTTGTGCATGAAAATGATCGCGCCAAAGGCAACAAAGATATCTTCACCAAAAAACAGCCCGACGTTATCGGTCGCCGCCGACATTGCACGCAACCGATAGCGCACTGACCCGGGCAATTCACCATGGTTTTTCTCAGCGGCCCCTTCAGCCATAGGTGCCAGCAGCGGGCGAACCATTTGCGGATGGCCACCCAGACTTGTCAGCCCCAGCGCCGCGGTCGCTTCACGAATAAAGAGATAGACAATTAACAGACGACCGCTGGTGGCGCTGCGGATTTTCGCGATCCATGCCTGAGCACGTTCTTTCAGACCGTGGCGCTCCAGCAGACCGATAACCGCCAGAGGGATCAGCAGGATAAACGGCAGGTTGCGGGTGTTGAGAAAACCTTCTCCCAACTTTTCGAGGATCGTGGCGATCGGCATATGCGCCGCCAGCCCCGTGACGATCCCGGCAATGATAACCACCAATACCGGGTTAAAACGTAAAAGAAATCCGACCACAATGACAGCAATCCCCGTCAATGGCCAGAGAGAAATGACCTCTCCCATAATATATTCCCGTCTATGTTGTTGTGTAATATGTTATTGTTTTGTATGTAAAAAATTATGCGCTAATTTGAATCTTCTCTGCTTCGAACGCGGTACGTAAGCGGCGGGCAAAAGCGAGTGCGTGCTCACCATCACCATGAATACATACCGTCTGCGCAGTCACGCTCGCCCATTCTCCCGTCTGGCTTTTCACTCTGCCGGACTGCACCATTTCCAGGGTTTGAGCCAGTGCCTGTTCTTCATTTTCAATCAGCGCGCCCGGCTGGCTACGAGGAACCAGACTGCCATCTGCCTGATAGCCTCGATCGGCAAAAACCTCCTGGCGTGTCACCAGGCCATAATGTTCCCCGGCCCGAATCAGCTCGCTCCCCGCAAGTCCCACCAGCACAAGTGATGGATCGCAGGCATGAACCGCTCTGGCAATCGCGTCAGCCAGTTGTGGGTCTTTCGCCGCCTGGTTATAGAGCATCCCGTGTGGTTTGACGTGGCGCATGACGCCGCCTTCAGCCCGTGTGATGGTAGCCAGCGCGCCGATTTGATACAGCGTCTGCGCATATACCGTTTCAGTGGGCAAAGTCATGGCACTACGGCCAAAGTTTTCCCGATCCAGGAAACCTGGATGAGCCCCCACCGCCACCCCATTTTTTAGCGCTTCACGCACGCTTAAAAGCATGGTTTGCGCGTCCCCGGCATGAAATCCACAGGCAATGTTGGCTGATGACACCAGTTGCAACAGCGCGGCGTCATTTGCGCAGCCTTCGCCGAGGTCTGCATTCAGATCAATTTTCATCGTTAAGTCGCCATGTTAACTGTTCCAGATAACGTTGCTGATCGGCACGCGCCTTCAGCGCCTCCTCCAGCGAACACTGAACAAAATGAATCGGCTGGCCGAGAGGGATTTGCGCCAGATGGTACATATCCGCCTCGATGATACAGGCAATTCGTGGATAGCCACCCGTCGTCTGAGCATCGTTCATCAACACAATCGGCTGACCATTGTGCGGTACCTGAACCACGCCGGGGAGCAGACCGTGCGACAACAGCTCACGATCGGTGGTACGTGTAAGTGGCTGACCCTGCAATCGATACCCCATCCGGTTACTCTGTGGGCTGAGCTGCCACGGAGATCGCCAGAATGATGCCTGTGATGCGTCATCAAATTCGTGATATTCAGGTCCGGGTAACGCGCGAATACGATTTCCCCACAAAAGCTGTTTGACCCCCTGCGGCCCGCTGAACTGCCGCGTTGAAACACCAATCGCCAGCCGATCGCCATCGCGTAACAGACGCCCTTCCAGCCCACCGATACCTACTTTCAGATCGGTACTGCATGAGCCCATCACCTCGGGAACATCAATGCCACCCGCCACCGCCAGATAACTGCGCATCCCGCGATGCGGGCGTTTTAGCATCAGGCGTTGCCCGGCTTTAACCGGCAGTCGCCATCCGCTCCACACAGGGGTACGGTCTAAATGCGCTTCACACCCCGCGCCGGTTAATGCAAACCAGCCATCCGCCTCAAATTCCACCACCAACTGACCGAGCGTCACTTCAAGTGCTGCGGCATTTGCGTCATTACCCACCAGCAGGTTGGCTACGTTCAGCGCCGGTTTGTCCAGC
Source organism: Citrobacter sp. Marseille-Q5395 (assembly GCF_947057495.1). NCBI lineage: Bacteria > Pseudomonadati > Pseudomonadota > Gammaproteobacteria > Enterobacterales > Enterobacteriaceae > Citrobacter > Citrobacter sp. Marseille-Q5395. The sequence goes on from NZ_CAMSEL010000009.1 coordinate 78,615, forward strand.
GCCCCACAGTGGCTTATTCCTGATTGCCGAAAACCGTAGCGGCCACCGTCCTGCACGGAGGTATACATGCCCGCACGAATGATTTTTAACATACCCCCTCCTTCTGCGGGACAAATCGCACGGTATCCCCTGGCCGTAACAGGATCGGCTCATCCCGCTGCGGATCGAACAACTTAACCGAGGTATGCCCTATCAGTTGCCATCCTCCAGGTGTTGATAGTGGGTAGATACCGGTTTGTGAGCCACCGATGCCAACTGAACCTGCCGGAACAAGCAGGCGCGGTTCAGCACGTCTTGGTGTATGCAGTTGCTCCGGTAAGCTCCCGAGATAGGGGAATCCCGGCTGAAAGCCGATAAACCAGACTACATAGTCAACTGACGCATGCAGTTCGACAACCTGCTTCTGGCTTAATCCACTGTGCTGCGCAACCTCTGCCAGATCCGGTCCGCACGTACCGCCATAGGTAACCGGTATTTCAATAAAGCGCGAATCCGGTTCCAGCGCTTCACTCTCTTCCCACCAGCGCTGCAGACGTTCAATTGCATCCAGCGCCAGCGTTTGTGGGTTGCGCAGAGTCACCGTGATGTTGTTCATTCCAGGAATGACTTCCAGCACATTCGGAGCATCTACCAGACGCTGGGCCAGGCCCCAAATACGTTTCTGACTCGCCAGCGTAATCGGTGGTTCCAGTTCCAGAACCACCGCAGTTTCACCTAACAGATAACAACGCGCTCGCTGCACTTTCGCCCCTCTTTAATTACGCCGGATTGGGTATATCAATGAAAGAAACATCCAAATCAGTATTTTCATTCAGCCATTCACTTAACGCGCGAATACCGCCACGTTCGGTGGCATGATGTCCGGCTGCATAAAAATGCAGCCCCTGCTCACGGGCTGAGTGAATGGTTTGTTCGGAGACTTCACCGGTAATAAAAGCATCGACGCCAAAACGGGCCGCGCTATCAATGAAACTTTGGCCGCCACCGGTACACCAGGCGACGCGCTGAACTTTTTCCGGCCCTGTATCACCACACCATAACGGTTTACGTCCCAGGCGCGCCTCTATCCAGGATGCCAGCTCTAACCCCGGAACCGGCATAGCGAGTTCGCCCCACGGCACCAGAGGCTCAATTTCCCCCATCACGGTAATGCCTAGCAGCGCAGCTAACTGCGCGTTATTCCCCAGTTCCGGGTGCGCATCCAGCGGCAGGTGCCAGCCATACAGGTTAATATCATTTTCCAGCAGTGTTTTCAGACGATGGCGCTTCATGCCGCGAATAACCGGGGATTCGCCTTTCCAGAAGTAACCGTGATGAACGATGACCGCATCAGCCCGCAGACGCACTGCCTCGTCCAATAATGCCTGGCTTGCGGTCACGCCGGTCACGATTTTATGCACCGTCTCTTTGCCCTCAACCTGCAAACCATTCGGCGCGTAGTCGCTAATGGCCGCGCTGTTCAGTTTGTCGTTGATCAGTTGTTCCAGTTCGGTGTTTTTCATCATCGCCCTCGTTGTCAAAAATTCTGCATGCCCAATCAGCAACACAGCTTAAGCTAAAATAGCGTCCCCGCCTCCGTTCGTCGATAGCCATTTCACTGACACATCAAGAAACAATCACATGGACTTTGAAGGTAAATTGCTTACCACCAGGAGATTTTATTCATGTATATTTATGCAATCAGACAGCATATTGCAAAAATAATCAGATCTGTATCAAAGTTACCATTTCAAGGAAACACGCTCACACAGTACGTTCATCCTGTCGTGAGGCATTCACTTCGAGAATAGAATGAATAAACAAGCATCTCAGCCGCGCGCTATCTATTACGTCGTCGCACTGCAAATTTGGGAATACTTCAGTTTTTACGGCATGCGTGCACTGCTGATCCTGTATCTCACTAACCAGCTTAAGTACAACGATAATCATGCATATGAACTCTTCAGTGCCTACTGCTCGCTAGTGTATGTCACCCCAATTCTGGGGGGATACCTGGCGGATAAAGTGCTCGGCAACCGCATGGCAGTCATGATTGGCGCATTTTTAATGGCAGTGGGGCACCTGGTGCTGGGTGCCAGTGAAATGGCGCCGGCGTTCCTCTATTTGTCTCTGGCAATTATCGTCTGCGGTTACGGTCTGTTTAAATCCAACATCAGTTGCCTGCTGGGCGAACTGTATCAACCGGAAGATCCGCGTCGCGACGGCGGTTTCTCTCTGCTTTATGCCGCAGGTAACATCGGTTCGATTATCGCCCCTATCGCCTGTGGCTATGTGCAGGAAGAGTACAGCTGGGCCATGGGCTTCGCGCTGGCCGCAATCGGCATGCTGGCAGGACTGGTGATTTTCTTATGCGGAAACCACCATTTCGCCCACACCACTGGTGTCAACAAAGCTGTCCTGTGCGCCAGAACGTTTATTCTGCCAAACTGGGCCTGGTTGTTGGCATTACTGGTGGCAGCTCCGCTGCTGATTACCGTCCTGTTCTGGAAAGAGTGGTCCGTGTATGCACTGCTCGTTGCCACCGTCATTGGTCTGGCTGTTCTGGCAAAAATCTACCGTCAGGCACAAACACAGAAGCAGCGTAAAGAACTGGGGCTTATCGTTACTCTGACCTTCTTCAGCCTGTTGTTCTGGGCCTTTGCTCAACAGGGCGGCAGTTCTATTAGCCTCTATATCGACCGCTTTGTTAATCGCGACATTCTGGGATATTCCGTTCCTACCGCGATGTTCCAGTCGGTCAACGCCTTCGCCGTGATGCTGTGCGGCATCGTGCTGGCATGGGTGGTTAAAGAAAGCGTGGGTGGCAACCGCACTGTGCGTATCTGGGGTAAATTTGCCCTCGGTCTGGGATTAATGAGCGCAGGTTTTTGTATTCTGACCTTAAGCGCCCGCTGGTCAGCAGCTTACGGGCATTCTTCTATGCCACTGATGATCCTTGGGCTGGCGGTGATGGGATTTGCCGAATTGTTTATCGATCCGGTCGCGATGTCGCAAATTACGCGCATTGAGATCCCGGGCGTTACCGGCGTATTAACCGGTATTTATATGCTGCTTTCGGGTGCCATTGCCAACTACCTGGCGGGAGTGATTGCCGACCAGACATCCCAGGGCACATTTGATGCCTCCGGGGCCATCAACTATTCCATCAATGCCTATATTGATGTCTTTAGCGAGATTACCTGGGGAGCCCTGGCCTGTGTCGCGCTGGTACTGCTAATTTGGTTGTATCAGTCACTTAAGTTTAGAAACCGTCCACTGGCGGTAGAGTCCTGAGTTTACAGGCCCGATGATGTACTACGACTCGGGCCTGTTTTTTATCAAGAGATTACGAATTATTAACTGCCAGATCCTCTTCCGACAGACCTGTAACCAGTAACACCATTTCACGAGCTATTCCTTGCGCCAGCATTGTTTGCGCTATACGTAATGCAGCCTCGTGTTTACCTTGCTGTAACCCTTGCTGTACCCCTTCCTGTAATCCCTCTAACCGTAATCGCTCCGCAATAGTCATCAGCTTCTCCTTGTGTTGGGGGATCCGTTGCGCCATCTCTTGCATAAATTCATTAAAGCGAGATGCATCGCCGGATTGCAGAATGTAATTAAACATCGCCTGTAGTTGCGTGTCATTAGCGCATCCTGTAAGTAACAGCGTAGCCAGTTGTTCTACCAGTCCCATCAAATCCCGCTGACGGATATATTTTTGCATGAGTTCCAGCAACGCCATTCGCCTGTGCGTCAGGATTTCATCATCGGGTACTACCGTTATATCCACCAGTGGAAATGCACTGGCATAGAGTTGCCTTGCCGCCACAGGATCTGCAAACGCATCCAGCCAACACAGTGAATACGGGTACGGGCTGCGGTTACCGTGATAAAACAACATCGGTATTACCAGCGGCAGTTCCTTGTGTCCGGCGTCCAGATGGCGCTGCATGGCCGTCATCGCATAACGCAGCAAACGAAAAGCCATATGCGGATCGGCTGAACTCTGATGCTCTATAACAACATAGACATACCCGTCACCGTCGCGTGTGTGCAGCGACCAGAGCACATCGGAGTAGCAGGAACGTAAATCCGCTTCAATAAAGCTCTCTGACTCCAGCTTCAACGTATTAAAATCGCAAAGCTTTTGCAGACAAGCCGGAAGGTGAATCTCGAGGAAATCCCGCGCAGTTTCGGGATGGTGTAAAAACGTTTTGAATACCGCATCATGCGGAGTGGAAGTCGTTGCCGTTGTCATCGTGTTCCGTCACCTGAAAGAAGATGACGGGACTTTACTGCCCAGGCGTAACTGGTGCATTCAGGCAGTAACGGTCTTACGCACACGATTCAGCGCTAAATGCGCCCGCTAGCAACATGTGCATTCTGCTGGAATGCATTACGCAGAAATCCACCACGCACTCACCCTTTTCGCGCCGCCTCATAGGCCGCGAGCGTGGCTAATCTCGCCTGCTTATGGTCGACAATGGGGCGAGGGTAATGGAGAGTCACCTGCGCTTTTTCCGCCCAGTTCCACGGCTCGTGGATTGCTTTTCCTGGCACCTCGCGTAATTCCGGCACCCACTGGCGGATAAACTCACCGTCACGATCGAATTTTTCCCCCTGAGTCGTTGGATTAAAAATACGAAAATACGGCGCGGCATCAGTTCCGGTTGACGCCGCCCACTGCCAGCCACCGTTATTGGCTGCCAGATCGCCGTCGATCAGTTGCGACATGAAATACTGCTCTCCTTTACGCCAGTCAATCAGCAGATCTTTCACCAGAAAGCTGGCGGTAATCATGCGTAAACGGTTATGCATCCATCCTGTGGTGTTAAGCTGACGCATGGCGGCATCCACAATGGGATATCCCGTTTGCCCCGTCTGCCACGCCTGAAAATGTGCAGGGTTATCCTGCCACTGAACACGATCGGTCCAGCGAATAAAGGGGCGATGACGACACAGTGCCGGGTGGTATGTCATTAAATGACGGTAAAACTCGCGCCAGATAAGCTCATTCAACCAGACGCTTCCGCTCCCGCCCTCAAGTGCCTGCGGCTGTTCTGCTAACAACCGGTTCAGGCATTGACGCGGCGATAATCCACCGGTTGCAAGACTTGCGGATAACCGGCTGGTGCCATCAATTGCCGGATAGTCACGCTGTTGTTCATATTCCACGACAGCCTGCTGGCAAAACTGACGTAATTGCGCGATAGCCGATTTTTCTTCCGGTTGGAAATGTCGCACATCAAAATCCTGCTGCGGATAACTCAGCGTAATTGCGGTTAACGGTGTGGAAATAGTGCTGCTGTCTCGTCTCTTTGGCGCGGCAACACTCTCAGGAACACCGTCTTTTAGACGTTTCAGCCAGGCATTTTTAAATGGCGTAAAGACTTTATACATTTCATGATTGCCGGTCATCACCGCCCCCGGAGGCAGGATCACGCTGTCGTCAAAACCCTCACAGATCACGTGTGGCAATGACTTTTCCACACTTACATCACGCTGTCGTTCGTTTATTTCATACTGATAGTTATAAAAAAGCCGGCTGACATCATGCTGCGCACAGACGTTTTTTACTGTATCCACGCTGGCGGAAAAATCGGTAACTTCATGAAACAGAAGGGGAATGCCTTTTTCTGCCAGTGCCGTTTGTAGCATATTCAATTGAGCGCTAATAAACGCCGCCTGGCGTGGAGCCATGTTATGTAACGTCCACTGTTCGGGAGTGGCAATATATAACGCCAATACCTGAGCAGAAGGATCACGGCACGCGGCGGCGAGGGCGAGATTATCGTGCAGACGTAAATCACAACGAAACCAGACCAAATGGGTGGTCATAAAGCTCCCAAATCAATAAGACAATTAGCTTCCATAGCGCAAACGTAACGTTGCGGGCCAGGGATCAAAGTAGCGCTGTCCGGAAAGCCAGGTATCCGGGTATTCTGCCATATAGTGTTTGAGCAGCGTCACGGGAGCAAGCAGTGGCTGCGTTGCGCGCCGATAATCATCAATCAGCGTTGCGAGTTCCTGACGCTGACGAGCATTGAGCTGCTTACGAAAATACCCCTGAACGTGCATCAAAACATTAGTATGGTTACGCCGGGTAGCCTGATGCGACATCAAAGCCATCAACTGCTGGCGATAAGCGATAAAAAAGGCATCCAGACTTTCCCATTCGTGAACCGCTGCCACAAAACGCCCGAGCTCCCGATATGCTGGCTGAGAATGCGTCAACAGCAGCAGCTTATAGCGACTGTGATAGTCAATCAGTGCTCCGCGTGTCAGCCCTTGCTCACGAATACCATTTAGTTCATGCAGCGCATACATTCGTTCAACAAAGTTTTCGCGGATTTGCGGGTCATGCAACCGCCCATCCTCTTCTACTGGCAACCACGGATATGCGTCCATCAATAATGATGTGTAGATACCGCGTCCCGCTTTGCGGTTATTTTTACCGTCAGCATCGTACACGCGAACACGTTCCATTCCGCAGGTGGGGGATTTTGCGCAGACGATGTAGCCACACAGATGTTCAAGCTGCCCGATCTGTTGGTTACTGAAAACCGTCATGGCATCAGTGAGGTTCCCTTCCCGCTTATCGCTAAAACGCAGAGAAATAGCACCATCATCGTTTTTTACCAGACGTAACGCAGGACGAGGCACTGGCAATCCAATGGCCATTTCCGGACACACTGGCTCAAAGCACACCCACGGAGACAGGTCTTCCACGGCAAAAGCCAGCCGTTTATGTCCGCCATCAAAGCGAACGTTAGCACCTAGCAAGCAGGCACTGATACCCACCGGGATTTTCTCGTTCATCACAACTCCTTATCCGTTATCTGAATAAGTGTAGACGTCGGAGCATAAAAAAAACCGCTACATTACTGTTAGCGGTTTTCTTGAGCAATTTCGATAAATTAATAGAAATCGCAGGTCGCTTTTTCAGCCTGATCCATCCACACCGGCTTATCGCTGGTTTTCGACCAGACGCGGTGCAGGTAGCTGTAAAAACGGGCGCGGTCTTTCCAGAACAGCATGACCGGTAGCGCCAGCACGCCCGCCACAACGGCGAAAGTACGGCGTAATAAGACAACATGTGCTGGATATTCTTTGTAAAGATCCATACTTTTCTCCCCTATATCTGTTCGGTGAATCGCACCGGAAAAATAAACTTGGTTAACTGATGAAAATAATACCGCCTTGTGTGTAATTTTACTACTCATCCGACCACTTATTTTTATCTATTGATGCTTCGTTTAACTTAAATTCGTAATTTAGTTACATAAAAGTTAAATTAATACTAATCATTAGTTAAATAATGGCCTTTGCCATTTTTATACTTTTTTTACATCCCGCCCGCCGATTTTTGCGAAATCTTTGCAACCAAAAAACTACGCTCTGGTTATCACATTGATGCCACTGGAGGTGCACCGTGAGTGCAGGCGTGATAACCGGCATTGTGCTGGTGTTTTTATTATTAGGTTATCTGGTGTATGCCCTGATCAATGCGGAGGCGTTCTGATGGCGGCACAAGGATTTTTACTCATCGCCAGTTTCTTACTGGTTCTTTTTGTTGTAGCCAGACCATTGGGCGCAGGGCTGGCAAGGCTTATCAATAACGCATCCTTGCCGGGCGTGACCGGCATTGAACGTGTGCTCTGGCGTGGGCTGGGCATTTCGCAACACGAAATGAACTGGAAGCAGTATCTGCTGGCAATTCTTGCACTCAATATGTTGGGTCTGCTGGTGCTGTTTTCGATGCTGATGGCGCAAGGTTTGCTGCCACTGAACCCTCAGCAATTGCCGGGACTCTCATGGCATCTCGCGCTGAATACCGCCGTGAGTTTTGTCACCAATACCAACTGGCAGTCATACAGCGGCGAAACCACCTTAAGCTACTTCAGCCAAATGGCCGGGCTGACCGTACAGAATTTCCTGTCAGCGGCGACCGGCATCGCGGTGATTTTCGCCCTGATCCGCGCCTTCACACGCCAAAGTATGAACACGCTGGGTAACGCCTGGGTGGATCTGGTGCGCATTACGTTATGGATCTTGCTGCCCATTGCTCTGCTCATCGCCCTGTTTTTTATACAGCAAGGCACGCTGCAAAACCTGTTGCCTTACCAGGCGTTCACCACGCTTGAAGGCGCTAAACAACTGCTGCCGATGGGTCCGGTCGCCTCGCAAGAAGCCATTAAGATGCTCGGCACTAACGGTGGCGGCTTCTTTAACGCTAACTCATCACATCCGTTTGAAAATCCAACCGCACTGACCAACATGGTGCAGATGCTGGCGATCTTTTTAATTCCCGCCGCCCTGTGCTTTGCTTTTGGCGACGTCGTGGGCGATCGCCGTCAGGGACGTACTCTGCTGTGGGCAATGTCGCTGATTTTTGTCATCTGCGTGGCGATCGTGATGTGGGCTGAGATTCAGGGTAATTCACATCTGATGGCGTTTGGCGCAGACAGCAATATCAACATGGAAGGTAAAGAGAGCCGCTTTGGCGTGCTGGTCAGCAGTCTGTTTGCGGTCGTCACGACGGCAGCATCCTGCGGGGCGGTCATCGCTATGCATGACTCTTTCACCGCGCTGGGCGGGATGGTGCCAATGTGGTTGATGCAGATTGGCGAAGTGGTGTTTGGCGGCGTGGGTTCAGGTTTATACGGCATGCTGCTGTTTGTTCTGCTGGCCGTATTTATCGCCGGACTGATGATTGGCCGTACCCCGGAATATCTGGGTAAGAAAATCGACGTGCGCGAAATGAAAATGACAGCGCTGGCGATTCTGGTTACCCCTGCACTGGTGCTGCTTGGTACAGCGATTGCCATGATGAGCGACGCCGGGCGCAGCGCGATGCTCAACCCTGGGCCACACGGTTTCAGTGAGGTGCTGTACGCCGTATCGTCTGCAGCGAACAACAACGGTAGCGCCTTTGCCGGGTTAAGCGCCAACAGCCCATTCTGGAACTGCCTGCTGGCCTTCTGCATGTTCTTCGGGCGCTTCGGCGTCATTATTCCGGTGATGGCAATTGCCGGGTCGTTGGTCGGTAAAAAGAGCCAACCCGCAAGCCCTGGCACTCTGCCCACACACGGTGCGCTGTTTGTCGGGTTGTTAATCGGTACGGTGTTACTGGTTGGCGCTCTTACCTTTATTCCTGCTCTGGCGCTTGGTCCGGTCGCAGAATACCTCTCTTTACGTTGAGCGATGCGGAGCACATTATTATGAGTCGCAAGCAACTGGCGCTGTTCGAACCCTCTCTGGTCGCGCAAGCGCTTATGGACGCCATCAAAAAATTAAGCCCACATACCCAGTGGCGCAATCCGGTCATGTTTATCGTCTGGATCGGCAGCCTGCTGACCACGCTGATAACCGTAGCGATGGCAACCGGGCACATGATCGGGAACCCAATGTTTACCGGGGCGATAAGTCTCTGGTTATGGGTGACCGTTCTGTTCGCCAACTTTGCCGAGGCGCTGGCGGAAGGACGTAGCAAAGCACAAGCCAACAGCCTGAAAGGGGTGAAAAAAACAGCTTTCGCACGTAAATTACGCGAACCCAAATACGGCTCGTCAATGGATCATGTTCCTGCCAGCGAACTGCGTAAAGGGGATGTGGTGCTGGTTGAAGCAGGCGATATTATCCCCTGCGACGGCGAAGTCATCGAAGGCGGCGCATCAGTGGATGAAAGCGCCATTACCGGGGAATCTGCGCCGGTTATCCGCGAATCCGGCGGTGACTTCGCATCAGTTACCGGAGGAACTCGCATCCTCTCCGACTGGCTGGTGATCGAATGCAGCGTCAACCCCGGCGAAACATTCCTCGACCGAATGATCGCAATGGTCGAAGGCGCCCAACGGCGGAAAACGCCAAATGAAATCGCGCTGACGATCCTGCTGATCGCCCTGACCATCGTCTTTTTGCTGGCAACCGCTACGCTGTGGCCGTTTTCCGCCTGGGGCGGCAGCGCGGTCAGCGTCACAGTTCTGGTTGCATTGCTGGTCTGCCTGATCCCCACCACTATCGGTGGCCTGCTCTCCGCAATTGGCGTCGCCGGAATGAGCCGCATGCTGGGTGCGAATGTCATCGCCACCAGCGGGCGAGCGGTAGAAGCAGCAGGTGACGTGGACGTACTGCTGCTGGATAAAACCGGCACCATTACGCTGGGCAACCGTCAGGCTTCAGATTTTCTTCCCGCCCAGGGCGTTGATGAAAAAACGCTGGCCGACGCCGCACAGCTTTCGTCACTGGCGGATGAAACGCCAGAAGGTCGTAGCATCGTGGTGCTGGCAAAACAGCGCTTTAATCTGCGCATACGCGACGTGCAATCGCTGCACGCCACATTTGTACCGTTTACCGCACAAAGCCGGATGAGCGGTATCAATATCGACAACCGCATGATCCGCAAAGGTTCAGTAGACGCTATTCGTCGTCACGTCGAAGCCAACGGAGGGCACTTCCCTGCCGATGTTGAGCAGAAGGTCGAAAACGTCGCTCGCCTTGGTGCGACGCCGCTGGTCGTTGCCGAAGGTTCGCACGTGCTGGGTGTGATTGCGCTGAAAGATATCGTTAAAGGCGGGATCAAAGAACGTTTTGCCCAGTTGCGCAAAATGGGTATCAAAACGGTGATGATCACAGGCGACAACCGGCTGACCGCCGCCGCGATTGCGGCAGAAGCCGGGGTGGATGACTTTTTAGCGGAAGCCACACCGGAAGCCAAGCTGGCACTTATTCGTCAGTACCAGGCGGAAGGTCGTCTGGTGGCGATGACCGGCGACGGAACCAACGACGCCCCCGCACTGGCTCAGGCAGATGTGGCGGTTGCCATGAACTCCGGGACCCAGGCCGCGAAGGAAGCGGGCAACATGGTCGATCTGGACTCTAACCCCACTAAACTGATTGAAGTGGTGCATATTGGCAAACAGATGCTGATGACACGTGGCTCGCTGACCACCTTCAGTATTGCCAACGACGTTGCGAAATATTTCGCCATTATCCCGGCTGCGTTTGCCGCAACCTACCCGCAGCTCAACGCACTTAACGTGATGCGCCTGCATTCGCCGGATTCGGCAATCCTGAGCGCGGTCATCTTCAATGCGCTGGTTATTGTCTTTCTGATCCCACTGGCGCTGAAGGGCGTGAGCTATAAACCGTTATCGGCTTCCGCCATGCTGCGCCGTAACTTGTGGATCTACGGTCTGGGCGGTCTGGTTGTGCCATTTATTGGTATCAAAGTGATTGATTTATTGCTGACCCTGCTGGGTCTGGTGTGAGGTTTCAGATGAGTGGATTACGTCCTGCACTATCAACATTGATTTTCCTGATACTTATCACCGGCGGAGCATATCCATTGCTGACAACCGCACTGGGGCAATGGTGGTTTCCCCATCAGGCTAACGGGTCACTGCTCCGTGAGGGTCAGGTCGTTCGCGGCTCTGAACTCATCGGCCAGAACTTTACCGCCGCCGGTTATTTTCAGGGACGCCCTTCAGCGACGGCGGAAATGCCCTATAATCCAATGGGTTCAGGCGGCAGTAACCTGGCGGCCAGCAACCCGGAGCTGGATAAACAATTGCAAAGCAGGATTGCCGCGCTGCGTGCTGCAAATCCGCAGGCTAACCCAGTTGTTCCGGTGGAACTGGTCACGGCGTCTGCCAGTGGACTGGACAATAATCTGACACCGAACGCGGTAGCCTGGCAGATCCCCCGCGTGGCGCAAGCCCGTAACCTCAGCGTTGAAGAGGTAACGCAGTTAGTTGCACAATACACGCATAAGCCGCTGGTCGGGTTTATCGGCCAGCCGGTAGTGAACCTGGTGGAACTTAATTTAGCGCTGGATAAACGCTGAGAAAAAGGTCATGACAGAAGAACCCTTGCGCCCCAATCCGGATCGCTTACTGGAACAGACCGCCGCCCCGCACCGGGGAAAACTGAAAATCTTCTTCGGTGCCTGCGCTGGAGTCGGGAAAACCTGGGCTATGCTGGCTGAGGCCCAGCGGTTACGGGCGCAAGGGCTGGATGTGTTGATCGGCGTGGTGGAAACTCACGGGCGTAAAGAGACCGCCGCACTGCTGGACGGACTCGCCATGCTGCCGCTGAAACGCCAGTCACACCGTGGGCGGCACATCAGCGAGTTTGATCTCGATGCCGCCCTTGCCCGTCGCCCGGCCCTGATTTTAATGGATGAACTGGCGCACAGTAATGCGCCAGGCTCGCGTCACCCTCGCCGTTGGCAGGACATCGAAGAACTGCTGGAAGCTGGCATTGATGTCTTTACCACTGTTAACGTTCAGCATCTGGAAAGCCTGAACGATATCGTCAGCGGCGTTACCGGTATTCAGGTCCGCGAAACCGTCCCCGATCCGTTTTTCGATGCGGCTGATGATGTGGTACTGGTCGATCTCCCCCCTGACGATCTGCGCCAACGTCTGAACGAAGGCAAAGTCTATATTGCCGGTCAGGCAGAACGGGCTATCGAACACTTCTTCCGCAAAGGCAATTTGATCGCACTGCGCGAACTGGCCTTGCGACGTACAGCTGATCGGGTAGACGATCAAATGCGCGCCTGGCGAGGTCACCCTGGAGAGGAAAAAGTCTGGCACACCCGCGATGCCATCCTGCTGTGTATCGGACACAACACCGGCAGCGAAAAGCTGGTGCGTGCCGCCGCACGTCTGGCTGCACGTCTCGGTAGTGTCTGGCATGCCGTGTATGTCGAAACACCCGCACTGCATCAGTTACCCGAAAAGCAACGTCGCGCAATTCTTGGCGCCTTGCGACTGGCACAGGAATTAGGAGCAGAAACAGCCACCCTCTCCGATCCCGCAGAAGATAAAGCGGTCGTCCGCTACGCCCGGGAGCACAATCTGGGAAAAATCGTGCTGGGGCGTCCGACAACGCGACGCAGGTGGCGCAGTGATTCTTTTGCCGACAAGCTGGCCCATCGCGCACCGGATCTCGATCTGATGATTGTCGCGTTGGACGATCCCCCTCCACGTCCGGCGGTTCAGGCTGCTGACACGCGTACCTTTAAAGATAAGTGGCGGGTACAGATTCAGGGCTGTCTGGTTGCAGCTGCACTGTGCGCCTTCACAACGCTGATAGCCATGCAGTGGCTGGTTGCCTTTGATGCCGCCAATCTGGTAATGCTCTACCTGTTAGGCGTGGTAGTGATCGCCCTGTTCTACGGACGCTGGCCGTCTGTGGTGGCGACCTTTATTAACGTCGCCAGCTTCGATCTGTTCTTTATTGCCCCGCGCGGTACGCTGGCCGTTTCGGACGTCCAGTATCTGCTCACATTCGCCGTTATGTTGACGGTCGGTCTGGTCATCGGGAATCTGACCGCAGGAGTGCGCTATCAGGCACGAGTCGCTCGCTACCGGGAACAGCGCACGCGGCATCTGTACGAGATGTCCAAAGCCCTGGCCGTGGGGCGGAGTCAACAAGATATCGCTGCCACCAGTGAGCAGTTTATTACCTCAACCTTTCAGGCCCGCAGTCAGGTTTTATTGCCCGATGAGAACGGCAAACTGGCTCCGCTGACGCATCAACAAGGCACGACGCCCTGGGATGATGCCATTGCCCGCTGGAGCTTTGATAAGGGACAACCGGCCGGGGCCGGCACCGATACCTTACCGGGCGTACCGTATCAGATCTTACCGTTAAAAAGCGCCGACAAAACGTATGGACTGTTGATAGTAGAACCGGGGAATCTTCGACAGTTGATGATCCCGGAACAACAACGACTGCTGGAAACCTTTACCTTGTTGGTTGCCAGCGCCCTGGAGCGACTGGCGCTGACTGCCAGCGAAGAGCTGGCGCGATTTGCCAGCGAACGCGAGAGCATCCGCAACGCCCTGCTCGCCGCCCTTTCTCATGATTTACGCACGCCGTTAACGGTGCTGTTCGGTCAGGCGGAGATTTTAACATTGGATCTGGCAACGGAAGGCTCGAAGCACGCCCGTCAGGCCAGCGAAATTCGCCAGCATGTCCTTAACACGACCCGGCTGGTAAATAATCTGCTGGATATGGCGCGAATTCAGTCTGGCGGCTTTAATCTTAAGAAAGAGTGGTTAACGCTGGAGGAAGTGGTGGGCAGCGCCTTACAGATGCTGGAGCCTGGCCTGGCTGCACCAATTAATCTGTCACTTCCTGAGCCATTGACGCTGATACACGTTGATGGGCCACTCTTTGAACGAGTGCTGATTAATCTGCTGGAAAACGCCGTCAAATACGCAGGCCCGCAGGCACAAATAGGAATTGAAGCACAGGTTGAGGGCGAACACCTGCAACTGGACGTGTGGGATAACGGGCCTGGCATTCCGTCAGGCCAGGAACAACGTATTTTCGACAAGTTTTCCCGGGGGAACAAAGAGTCATCAGTACCGGGCGTTGGGCTGGGGCTGGCAATTTGCCAGGCTATTGTCGACGTGCATGGCGGGACCATTACCGCCCATAATCGACCGCAGGGTGGCGCTTGCTTCCGTGTTACACTGCCACAAGAATTACCCCCTGAACTTGAAGATTTTCATGAGGATATGTGACAAACGTATTGATTGTTGAAGATGAACAGGCCATTCGTCGCTTTCTGCGCACCGCGCTGGAAGCCGATGGTCTGCGCGTGTATGAAGCAGAAACGTTGCAACGTGGCCTGCTGGAGGCCGCGACGCGTAAACCCGATCTCATCATTCTCGATCTCGGCCTGCCAGACGGTGACGGCGCTGATTTTATTCGCGACCTGCGACAATGGAGCGCTATTCCCGTTATAGTGCTTTCAGCTCGCAGTGAAGAGAGCGACAAAATCGCCGCACTGGATGCCGGTGCTGATGATTATCTCAGCAAGCCGTTTGGCATTGGCGAACTGCAGGCGCGTTTGCGTGTGGCATTACGCCGCCACGCTATTGGACCCGCACCCGAGCCAGTCGTGCATTTTTCCGATGTGAAAGTGGATATTGCCGCGCGTCTGGTACATCGTGGCGAAGAGGAAATTCACCTGACGCCAATTGAATTTCGCCTGCTGGCGATACTTCTCAATAACAGCGGGAAGGTGCTGACCCAGCGTCAGCTGTTGAATCAGGTTTGGGGTCCCAACGCCGTCGAGCACAGCCACTACCTGCGAATTTATATGGGGCACTTGCGCCAGAAACTGGAAGTAGACCCGGCGCGCCCTCGTCACTTTATAACCGAAACCGGGATTGGCTATCGGTTTATGCCGTGATATTTCACCGGATACCAGATGTAAAAAAGGAGCCTTTCGGCTCCTTTTCTGGTTACGCGTTTTTCAGCACTTCGCTGACAATCTCAACCGCTTCTTTTTCAATCTGCTTGCGGTGTTCTTCACCCAGGAAGCTCTCGCAGTAGATTTTATAGGCGTCTTCAGTACCTGACGGACGTGCGGCAAACCAGCCATTGTCAGTCATCACTTTCAGACCGCCGATAGAAGCACCATTGCCTGGCGCCGCCGTCAGACGCGCGGTGATCGGATCACCCGCCAGCGTGCTGGCACTGACCATCTCCGGAGAGAGTTTAGACAGCGCTGCTTTCTGCGCGGAGGTCGCGCTTGCCTGCAAACGGTTATAGCTCGGCGCACCAAAACGCGCGGCCAGCTCGTTGTAATGCTCTTGCGGGTTCTTACCGGTCACGGCAGTAATTTCGGCCGCCAGCAGACACATAATGATCCCGTCTTTGTCGGTCGACCACGGTGTACCGTCGAAACGCAGGAAAGAAGCCCCCGCGCTCTCCTCGCCGCCGAAGCCGAAGCTACCGTCGAACAGGCCATCAACAAACCATTTAAAGCCAACCGGTACTTCAACCAGTTTACGTCCTAAATCATTCACCACACGGTCAATCATCGCTGAAGACACCAGCGTTTTGCCAACGGCAACGTCTTCGCCCCACTGCGGGCGATGCTGGAACAGATAGTTGATCGCGACTGCCAGATAGTGGTTCGGGTTCATCAACCCGGCCGGAGTGACGATGCCGTGACGGTCATAATCTGGATCGTTAGCAAATGCCAGATCGAACTTATCACGTAGCGCCAGCAGACCCGCCATCGCACACTCGGAAGAGCAGTCCATACGGATAGCACCGTCTTTGTCGAGATGCATAAAGCGGAAGGTCTGATCAACCTGATCGTTAACAATGGTCAGATTCAGTTTGTAGTGCTCGGCAATACGCTTCCAGTATTCGATACCGGAGCCACCCAGCGGATCGACACCCAGCGTCAGTCCCGCTTTCTGGATCGCGGCCATATCAACAATGTCAGCCAGTCCTTCAACAAACGGCTGAACGAGATCCTGCTCTTTCACATGACCCGACGCCAGCGCCGCATCCAGTGAAATTCGCTTAACACCGTTAAGTCCATCAGCCAGCAGCGCGTTGGCACGATCTTCCACCACTTTAGTGACGTTAGTATCTGCCGGACCACCGTTTGGCGGGTTGTATTTAATGCCACCATCTTCCGGCGGGTTGTGCGACGGCGTGATGACAATGCCATCAGCCAGCGGGCCGCCTTTTTTGTTGTGGACCAGGATAGCATTAGACACAGCAGGCGTTGGCGTAAAGCCGTTATTTTCCTGCACGATGACATCAACACCGTTTGCCGCCAACACTTCCAGTACAGAGATAAATGCCGGTTCAGACAGCGCATGGGTGTCTTTGCCCACATAACAAGGCCCGGTAATCCCGTTTTTCGCACGTTCTTCGGCAATGGCCTGGGCGATTGCCAAAATATGCGGCTCGTTAAAACTGTGACGACCTGCACTACCACGATGCCCGGATGTCCCGAACTTAACGGCATGCTCAGCATTCCCGGCTGTTGGTTTAAGTACATAGTACTGTGCCGTCAGTTGGGCGACGTTAATCAAATCACTCTGTTGTGCAGGCTGACCTGCACGCTTGTGGATTGCCATTGCCTGGTCCCTCTAATGCAAGGATTAAATTGTTCCGCAAACCTTTTCAATCAATTCCGCAGGGAATTGCATTGACTGCATGATGTGTTCAACCATGCTGCATTTGCGGCCGGTATTCGTGTTGGTGATCACCCAGTACGGTGTGCCAGGCACATGTTTCGGCTTGGTTTGATTACCATTTTTCAGCAGCGTCTGTTCATCCGCTGCAAAATAGACGCGTGTGCGACCGTGTAACGACTCCGTTGCTTCAGCAAACGCGTGCTGATCCAGTGAATAGAGTGTAGACAGCACCAGCATAAAGCGATTCACTGCTTTTTTCTGTTCCGCATATTCATCGGAAAGCAGCAGTTCACGCATGGCGCGCACTTTATCTTTAACGGGGTCGACCGGCTTGGCTTCCACGACAGGTTGCACGGCGCGGACTTCTTTTACCACCGGAGTGGCAGGCTGTGATGCGGCAGAAAACTTCAACATACGCCGTAAAATGTCGGATGCGCTCTCGCCGATATGCTTGGTGTGGCTGGCAATATAGCTATAGAGTTCATCATCAACTTCAATCGTTTTCATCTTAATCCAGTGCGGTGTCTTAGCTGAATACAAGTTGTTGGGATTATTACACCTAGTGTAAAGGCAAATCCCAACAGCGGATAGCGTCAAGCCTGATGGCCAGAAAAACTCGGAGTAACCGTAGTTGTTGCAGCCCTGTGGCAGAATGGTCAACATGATACCCTAACCCGCTAGTGTGAAAAAAAGAACTTTGCCATGAAATTGAATATCCGAGCGCAATCTGCACAAAACCTGCACAATAATTCCCCCATCGTCCTGGTTCACGGTCTGTTTGGCAGCCTGGATAACCTGGGCATACTGGCACGTGACCTGGTAGTCGATCACGACATCATTCAGGTTGATATGCGAAATCACGGGCTCTCCCCTCGTTCGCCAGAGATGAATTACCCGGCCATGGCGCAAGACCTGTTGGATACACTGGACGCCCAACAAATAGAAAAAGCGACTTTTATTGGTCACTCAATGGGGGGCAAAGCGGTGATGGCGCTAACCGCGCTGGCACCTGAACGTATCGATCAACTGGTGGCTATCGATATTGCACCGGTTGACTACCATGTCCGTCGTCACGATGAGATCTTTGCGGCGATTAATGCCGTGACGGATGCACAAGCCGCATCACGCCAGCAGGCGGCAAGCGTGATGCGCCAGTACCTGAAAGAAGAAGGCGTAATCCAGTTTCTGCTGAAATCCTTTGTTGACGGCGAGTGGCGTTTCAATGTCCCCGCATTGTGGGACCAGTATCCTCATATTGTGGGCTGGGAAACCATACCTGCATGGGATCATCCGGCGCTGTTCATCCCTGGTGGAAACTCGCCGTATGTTACCGAAGCGTACCGTGACCAATTACTGGCGCAATTCCCTCAGGCAAGGGCGCATGTTATTGCAGGTGCAGGCCACTGGGTACACGCAGAAAAACCAGATGCGGTCCTACGCGCCATCCGTCGTTATCTGACGGACAAGGCCAACTGATTAAAAACTCAGCGTCCGCGCGCGATTACGTGCGTGGGCGTTGGCGCGCCCCCCCTGCTGATGTATGATGGCGCGCTATCCATCCGGGCAGACGCCTGGCTGATTGTTTCCCCGAAGTCACCAAGATCATGGCCAAAGAACAAACGGACCGTACGACATTAGATCTGTTCGCGCAGGAGCGTCGCCCGGGACGACCCAAAACCAATCCGCTTTCGCGTGATGAACAGTTACGTATTAATAAACGTAATCAGCTTAAACGCGACAAAGTTCGCGGGCTTAAGCGTGTCGAACTGAAACTGAATGCCGACGCCGTTGACGCTCTGAACGAGCTGGCGGACGCACGTAACATGAGTCGCAGTGAACTCATCGAAGAGATGCTGATGAACCAACTCACCACGTTGCGTGGTCAGGCATAGTCTTAATTTCTGCTCTAAATCATAAATCGTGTAGCACAGAGTGCAGTCCCGCGTGTTTGCTGTTTCCGCATGCCTGACTGTTCTGCTATGATTGCCCTTATCCGTGGGCATTGCGCCACCACCATTTCAATAAGTTTCAAGAGGTTATTTTACTCATGGCAATCACTGGCATCTTTTTCGGCAGCGACACCGGTAACACCGAAAACATCGCAAAAATGATTCAAAAACAGCTTGGTAAAGACATTGCCGATGTACATGACATTGCAAAAAGCAGCAAAGAAGACCTGGAAGGGTATGACATTCTTCTGCTCGGTATCCCAACCTGGTATTACGGTGAAGCGCAGTGTGACTGGGACGACTTCTTCCCTACTCTCGAAGACATTGATTTTAACGGTAAATTGGTTGCGCTGTTTGGCTGCGGCGACCAGGAAGACTACGCAGAATATTTCTGTGATGCGTTAGGTACCATCCGCGACATCATCGAACCACGCGGCGCAACCATCGTCGGTCACTGGCCAACGGCGGGTTATCACTTTGAAGCGTCTAAAGGCCTGGCTGATGATGACCACTTTGTCGGTCTGGCTATTGATGAAGATCGCCAGCCTGAGCTGACCGCTGAACGCGTAGAAAAATGGGTTAAACAGATTTCTGAAGAGCTGCATCTCGACGAAATCATTAACGCCTGATTTCATGCGGCGTAGAAACGTATCTACGCCGCATCAATAGATAAAACCAATCAAAATAATTGCTACAAATTTGTAACTTTTTCGCCTGACCCTGTACAATGGCTGGATGCCAATCGGGTATTGCACAGAGTGTTTGTCGGCGATACCACGTTTTGATTAACAATATTTGCCAGAGACTTGCTGTTTTCATTTAGACATGGCAGTTCTATAATGATACGCATTATCTCAAGTGCAATTTCTGTCACTTCTGTTAATGAAGTGAACCGCTTAGCTACAGGACAGATTCCGCATGACTGACAATAATACCGCATTAAAGAAGGCTGGCCTGAAAGTAACGCTTCCTCGTTTAAAAATTCTGGAAGTTCTTCAGGAACCGGATAACCATCACGTCAGTGCGGAAGACTTATACAAACGCCTGATAGACATGGGCGAAGAGATTGGTCTGGCGACCGTGTATCGCGTGCTGAACCAGTTTGATGATGCCGGTATCGTAACCCGCCATAATTTTGAAGGTGGCAAATCCGTCTTCGAATTAACCCAACAGCATCATCACGATCACCTGATATGCCTCGACTGTGGCAAAGTGGTCGAATTCAGCGATGATTCCATCGAAGCGCGTCAGCGTGAGATTGCGGCTAAACATGGTATTCGCTTAACCAACCATAGCCTCTATCTGTACGGTCACTGCGCTGAAGGCGATTGCCGCGAAGATGAGCATGCGCACGACGCCAAATAATATGATGTTTTCTGAAAAGCCAACCCTGCGGTTGGCTTTTTTTATAAACTAAACCTGGCCGGGGGCCTCTTCCTTTCGAGTCAATGCAGCTTTAATGTAAAATTCACCCTACCTCATCGGAGAGCCGAAATGGAGCTTCGCCAGCTACGCTATTATGTTCGTATTGTAGAAACCGGCAGTATGGGCAGCGCGGCGCTCGATCTCAATATTGGTGTTTCGGCTCTCAGCCAGCAAATGACCCGGCTGGAAAACGAACTCGCTATTCGCCTGCTGCAACGAACCTCTCGTGGCGTGACGCCCACCAGCGCCGGACTGGCTTTTTACTCCCAGGCACAACTGGCATTACGTCACGCAGACGATGCGATCCTCGCGGCTCGAGAGGCCCGGCTTTCCGGACACGTCAGCGTCGGAATGGCTCCCAGTACCGCATCCGTGCTCGGTGTGCCTTTCATTAATGCAATGCGGGAAAACTATGCAGATGTCCGCCTGCATGTGGTGGAAAGCCTCTCCGGTAACCTGGAGCGGATGATTAATACCCGCCAAATTGATTTAGCAGTGGTGTTTCAAAAGGAAAAAATCCTGCGCTGGAGCGCCAGACCGATTCTCGAAGAACGGCTATTTTTGATTGGCACCCATGCTTTACTGGATGATATTACGGATGACAATATCGCCCCTGCCCAGCTGGTTAATATTCCATTGATAATGCCAAGCCCGGGTCACGGCCTGCGCGGCAGACTGGATGCCATCTGCCAGGAACATGCTCTGAACATTGAGATCACTACAGAAATTGATGGTCTGACGCTGTTGATGAGCGCCGTTCGCAGTGGAATCGGTGCCACACTACAACCCGGCGCGGCGATTTCGCATCTCGATAAAGAGACGCTAAGAGTGATCGGCGTCCATAATCCAATACTTAGCCGCCCTAATTTTCTTGTCAGCCTTTCTGATGATGAACTTACCCCCGCAGGTCTCGCTGCCCGCGTGATACTGACCAAAGTGATGTGTCAACTGGTGGAAGCGGGAAGCTGGCCAGGCGCAATTCTTTACAATAACTAAAGGGCTATTTAGCATCACAGCGTAGCGCCCACACAACTTACACGTATACATTTTAATTACAAATTTAACAATTAGTTAAATGGTAATGGAGTATACGATGGTTGATGTTCTGGTGATTGGCGGCGGCAATGCCGCATTATGTGCCGCCTTAACCGCCCGGGAGCAAGGGGCTTCTGTATTACTGCTCGAAGCAGCCCCCCGAGAATGGCGCGGAGGG
The DNA here is from genome assembly GCF_947057495.1 of Citrobacter sp. Marseille-Q5395. NCBI lineage: Bacteria > Pseudomonadati > Pseudomonadota > Gammaproteobacteria > Enterobacterales > Enterobacteriaceae > Citrobacter > Citrobacter sp. Marseille-Q5395. The sequence continues at coordinate 100,151 of NZ_CAMSEL010000009.1, forward strand.
AATTCCCAACACACGCGTAATTTACGCTGTATGCATGATGCCCCACAGGATGTCCTGGTAGAGAGCTATCCAGAAGAGGAGTTCTGGCAGGATCTCTGGCGGGTAACTGAAGGAAATACCAACGAAGCACTGGCGCGGTTGGTGATACGTACCTCTTCGCAATGTCGCGACTGGATGCGCCAGCACGGCGTTAATTTTCAACCCCCTCTTTCCGGTGCTTTGCATGTGGCGCGCACTAACGCCTTCTTTATGGGCGGCGGAAAAGCTCTCGTGAATGCCTATTATCGCAGCGCAGAAAAGCTGGGCGTGCAAATTCGCTATAACACACCGGTCCAGGCGCTTGAACTACATAATGGCGAGTTCGTAGCGGCACTGGCAGGCAAAGAGCGCATTGTGGCTAAGTCCTGCGTGCTTGCCGCCGGGGGGTTTGAATCTAACCGCGAATGGCTGCGGGAGGCGTGGGGCAAGAATGCCCGCGGCGAGTGGCCTGCGGATAACTTTCTTATTCGCGGCACACGCTTTAACCAGGGCGTACTGCTTAAATTTATGATCGATGCCGGGGCGGACATTGTCGGCGATCCCTCCCAGTCACACTGCGTGGCGATTGACGCCAGAGCACCATTATACGATGGCGGAATTTGCACCCGTGTGGACTGTGTCTCGCTGGGCATAGTGGTAAATCGTGATGCTGAACGTTTTTATGATGAAGGCGAAGATTTCTGGCCAAAACGTTACGCTATCTGGGGACGGCTGGTTGCCCATCAGCCTGGACAAATTGGCTACTCCATTATCGACAGTAAAGCGATCGGCCACTTCATGCCTCCGGTCTTTCCTGGCGCACAGGCCAATACGCTGACAGAGCTTGCTCGCCAGTTGGGACTGGATGCCGAACGCTTTACCCACACCATCATGCAGTACAACAGCGCCTGCCTGCCTGGGCAATTCGATCACACCACGCTGGATAACTGCGCAACACAAGGTCTGACACCGGCGAAAACCCACTGGGCACGACCATTAGATACGCCACCTTACTATGGCTATGCCTTACGCCCGGGGATCACCTTCACCTATCTGGGGCTGAAAGTGGACGAACATGCCGCAGTACACTTTGCCGGACAGCCAAGCCGCAACCTGTTCGTTGCCGGAGAGATGATGGCGGGCAACGTGCTGGGTAAAGGCTATACCGCTGGTGTAGGAATGTCTATCGGCACAACTTTTGGCTGTATTGCCGGAAAAGAGGCCGCCCTGGCTGCACAAAAGGAGGCTCATCATGAAGCAGCTTGAGAAATTGATCATTGAAGCGCAAATTCTCACCGAGCCGGAAGCAGAGGTTGAACGTGTGATGCAGGTCTGTAATGCCTGCCGCTATTGCGAAGGTTTTTGCGCAGTTTTTCCGGCGATGACTCAGCGCCTGGAATTTGGTAAAGCGGATATAAACTATCTGGCAAACTTGTGCCATAACTGTGGTGCTTGTCTGCACGCCTGCCAATATGCTCCGCCCCATGAATTTGCTCTCAATGTACCGAAAGCGATGGCGGAAGTACGGCTGGAAACCTATCAGCACTACGCCCAACCCGCGGCCTTTGGCGCGCTTTATCATCGGGCAGGCGTAACCACGACGCTGTCGCTGGTTTTCGGCCTTATCGTGTTTCTGCTCCTCGCCATGGGTTTAAAGGGTTCATTACTCCATCCTCCACTGGCCGGGGATTTCTATCAAATTTTTCCGCATAACCTGCTGGCATGGATGTTTGGCTCTGTTTTTATCCTGGCAATAGGTTTGCTTATGGCAGGCGTGATCCGCTTCTGGCGAGAGATCTCCCCGGGTATGCCGCGTTCCGCGGAAATTGCTGAAGCCTCACACAATGCGCTGACGTTGAAATATCTCGACGGTGGGCACGGCAAAGGTTGTAACGAAGCGGATGATGCCTTCACTCTGATGCGTCGCCGTTTCCATCACTTCACCTTCTACGGTTTTATGCTCTGCTTTGCCGCCACCATCGTAGCGACGGGCTATCACTACTTCGCAGGTATAGAAGCACCCTACCCGTTCTTCAGTCTTCCAGTGATCCTTGGCACCTTGGGCGGTATTGGTTTAGTTGTGGGCCCTGCTGGCTTGTTATGGCTGAATCTTAAGCGCTCACCGCTACATGGTGACGCGCGGCAAAAACCAATGGATCGCGGTTTTATTTTGCTGCTGCTACTGACCAGCCTGACTGGTTTAGCGTTGCTGGCAGGTAGAGACACCTCCTGGATGGCTATTCTGCTGGCCATTCATCTCGGCGTGGTCATGGCACTCTTTCTGACCATTCCTTACGGAAAATTTGCCCACGGATTTTACCGCTGCGCTTCCTTACTCAAGTGGGCAATAGAAAGACGGCGCGGAAAACAGGCGGGAGTCGCAGGCGACTAACCCACACACTCTTACCTCTATAAAAACAAGATAAAGACAATGGAGAGCAAACCCAATGACACAACAACCATCGCGCGCTGGTACTTTCGGCGCAATACTGCGGGTAACCAGCGGTAATTTCCTCGAACAGTTCGACTTTTTTCTGTTCGGTTTTTACGCCACCTATATTGCAAAAACGTTCTTTCCCGCAGAGAGTGAATTTGCTGGCCTGATGCTGACCTTTGCCGTTTTCGGTTCGGGCTTCTTAATGCGACCTGTTGGTGCAATTGTACTGGGAGCTTACATAGACAGAATTGGTCGCCGTAAAGGGCTGATGGTGACGCTCGCGATTATGGGCTGCGGTACCCTGCTAATTGCCCTGGTTCCCGGCTATCAAAGTATCGGTCTGTTGGCCCCTGCGCTGGTATTACTGGGACGATTATTACAGGGATTCTCTGCTGGTGTGGAGTTAGGAGGCGTCTCTGTTTATCTTTCTGAAATTGCCACACCGGGGAATAAAGGCTTCTACACCAGTTGGCAGTCTGCCAGTCAACAGGTTGCCATTGTGGTGGCGGCTCTGATTGGTTACGGTCTGAACACCACGCTGGCGCACGATGAGATCTCTGAATGGGGATGGCGCATTCCATTTTTTATTGGTTGCATGATTATTCCTTTGATTTTCGTTCTCCGCCGCTCGCTTCAGGAGACTGACGCATTTTTACAACGCACGCACCGTCCCGACACCAGGGAAATTTTCACCACTATCATCAAAAATTGGCGCCTCATCACAGCGGGTACGCTGCTGGTGGCAATGACCACTACCACATTTTACTTTATCACCGTTTATACCCCGACCTACGGCAGAGCCGTGCTACACCTCAGCGCCCGCGACAGCCTTATTGTCACCATGCTGGTCGGTATTTCTAACTTTATCTGGCTGCCAATTGGAGGTGCAATTTCAGACCGAATTGGCCGTCGTCCGGTGCTGATGGGTATTACCGTGCTCGCATTGATCACCACCTGGCCTGTAATGCACTGGCTGACTGCCGCGCCAGATTTCACCCGTATGACGTTGGTACTGCTTTGGTTCTCGTTCTTTTTTGGCATGTACAACGGGGCAATGGTTGCAGCGCTCACTGAGGTGATGCCTGTTTATGTACGTACAGTGGGTTTTTCACTGGCTTTCAGTCTTGCCACTGCTATTTTTGGCGGTCTGACGCCAGTAATATCAACGGCGTTGGTTCAGTTAACAGGAGATAAAAGTTCACCTGGATGGTGGCTGATGTGTGCAGCACTTTGCGGGCTCTCCGCCACGGCAATGTTGTTTGTCCGTTTAAGCCGAAATTATCAACCGGCAGACAATAAACTCTGAAATGCAGACGGGCGGAGAAATATCTCCGCCCGTTTTGTTCGAACCGCGTTTTATTTTGCCGAGTTCTTGCTGCGAATTTCCTGCCAGACCTTGTCACAATCGGCAGAGACAGCCTGATCGTTGCCCGTGCGCGTAGCCTGAATACACTGCTGGTAATCCAGCACGCGAACACTTTCTTCATTGGCAAACTGCTGGTGCTGCTTTTCTTTCTTCAGCACGTTTAACACGCTTTGGCAGGCCTCTATTTTCTCCGGTGAGCCCTGCGCGGTATTAATGCATGCGCTGTAGGCTTCTTTAAGACGGCTATCTTCTTTCGGTGCCGGTGATTGTGCACAGGCCACCAGCCCCGATGCCATAACGGTGATGAGTATCAATTTTTTCATAGCACACTCCTCAACAATGCGGCAGGCACCAGGCCCGCCGCTGTTGGCATTAGAAGATGGTGAACGGAGCAATAACGATGAACTTCACGTCACGCTCATCCTGGAAGATGTTGCCGTAACCACCACCCCAGCTCGGAATGTTTGAATGGTTGTCGTACTCGGTGAAGTGCAGTTTAAACATAGTGCCCTTCGCACGACCGTCCTGCAGGGTGTAGACCGCATCCAGGCTGTAAGATGATTCTTCGATGGTACGATTTTTGTCGTAGTACGCATCCGGGTTGATCTGCCAGGTAGATGGCTTGGCATCCCATGCGTAAACGTATGATGCACCCACAGCCCAGCCAGGCAGGTTCCAGTTCTTCAGGTCGTACATCGCACCGAAGAAGACGGCCTTTTCACCGTTGGCGTTGAAGTCAGAACGGTTATCCCACCAGATATCCAGACGACCGTTTGAAGACGCATACGTCGGGGTCATACGCTGCAGGAAGTAACCTTGCTGCCCGTCTGCTTTAACCCAGGTTCCTTCCAGTCGCAGATCAACCACTTCCGCCACTTTGTAGCCGAAGGTCAGCGCCTGCAGCCAGGCTGTACCGTCATAAATGTTGCTAGCGGTGCGGTCATCAACCTTGTCACGCGCACCATAGAACTGATAGCTGGTAGTAAACGGATTGCCGCCTAAATCAAATTTGTAACTGGCTTTCGCGAAGTATTGATCAACATAGCCTTCGGACTGACCAAATGCCGCTTCAAGCAACAGGTTATTTTTGAAATCATATTTAGCGCCGATGGAATGGAGGTAATCAACTTTAGTCTTTTTATCGGCCTGATAGAATTTATCGACTTCGGTGTGCCACGGAGCTTTATACTCGTTTGCCCACATATAGGAGAAGCTCAACGCGCCAGCATCGCCGTAGTCAAAGTTGGCACCAGCTTCAGCACCCTGATAGGTCCCTGGCATAAAGCTCCAGTGCGGAGCCAGCAGAGTCTGCCCGGTAGGTTGAATATAACCGGCGCGCGCCCAGGTCGGGCCAAACTTAAATTTCGCCGCCGCTTTATACAGACTTATTCCGCTCTTATCGCCGGAATAATCTTCGTCATAGCCTTTATTTTTTTTCGAGAATGCAATTTCGTTTGGATGCCCGCTGTCGCCATTTTCCGCCATTTCAATTGCGGTAAAAGCAGCCACATCAAGGCCGAACATATCGGCCACATAACCGGACTGGAAATCGAGGTTAGCGTTCCAGGTGGCGTGAGAAAGGTTGGTTTTGTATTTGTCGTCATCGGTAACATCTTTACGGTCACGCTCACGCTGCCAGTAATAGATACCGCCAGTCAGTGTTGAATCATCAAAAAAACCTTCGGCTTGCGCCTGGGGAACGACAACTAAACCCGACATTGCTGTAATACCGGCGATAGCCAGCGCCAGCGTACTACGTTTGCCACTAAACGTACGCATATGTTAATCCTCTTTGACGTATAAAATGCTGCCGACTAAAAGCGAACAGCGAAAAAACAAAAATTAAAAAAGTAGCGCTGAGAAAACCTCATTGACTACAATGGATAGACTATTTTTCGCGACGCGAATTATCAATCTCTTTTTGTAACCATTATGTAAGAACATGAGCAACCGCACATATTTCATTGCTTTCTGTTACATTTTCATCGATAAATAAAAAAGCGTTGAAAAAATGAAAAAATGCTTGTTTTCCATGAAGATGAAATCGGTTTCAGTCCAGAGACGCTCTTCACTCAAGGTTTTGATTCAAAAATAAGAAATGGAAAAACTCATTCCTGAATAATAATTATTTTGCTCCGCAAACAGAGTTATTACGTGTTTTCTGGCAAAAAAAACGCCGCAGAATGCGGCGTTTGAAAGGATGTATTGCTGCGGTTTATTCGCCCGCTTTCGCCCACGTATCACGCAGACCAACGGTACGGTTAAATACCAGCTTGTCCGCTGTTGCGTAGCGGCTGTCGAGGCAGAAGTAACCTTCACGTTCAAACTGGAACGCTTTGCTCGCAACTGCGGACTTCAGCGACGGCTCGCCGTAACCCTGTTTGATAACCAGTGACTCAGGATTAATGACGGACAGGAAGTCGTCCGCGGCGCCTGGGTTTGGTACGCTAAACAAACGGTCATACAGGCGGATTTCAATCGGCAGCGCATGTGCAGCGCTAACCCAATGAATAACGCCTTTTACTTTACGCCCATCAGCCGGATCTTTGCTCAGCGTATCAGCATCATAGGTGCAGAAAATAGTGGTGATATTACCTTCTGCATCTTTCTCTACACGCTCGGCTTTAACAACATAAGCATTACGCAGACGGACTTCTTTGCCCATTACCAGACGCTTGTACTGCTTGTTAGCTTCTTCGCGGAAGTCAGCACGATCGATCCAGATTTCACCGCTGAACGGCACTTCACGGCTGCCCATTTCCGGTTTATTCGGATGGTTCGGCATGGTAACCAGTTCGCTTTCACCCTGCGGATAGTTTTCGATAACCAGTTTCACTGGATCAATAACTGCCATCGCGCGCGGAGCGTTTTCGTTCAGATCTTCACGAATACAGGATTCCAGAGAGGCTATCTCAATGGTGTTGTCCTGCTTGGTCACGCCGATGCGTTTGCAGAACTCACGGATAGCAGCGGCCGTGTAACCACGCCGACGCAAACCAGAGATAGTCGGCATACGCGGATCGTCCCAGCCTTCAACATGCTTGTCGGTAACCAGCAGGTTCAGCTTACGCTTGGACATCACGGTGTATTCCAGATTCAGGCGCGAGAATTCATACTGGCGCGGATGAACCGGAATAGTGATGTTATCCAGTACCCAGTCATACAGACGACGGTTGTCCTGGAATTCCAGCGTACACAGTGAATGCGTGATACCTTCCAGCGCATCGCTGATGCAGTGGGTAAAGTCGTACATCGGATAGATGCACCACTTGTTACCGGTCTGATGATGCTCGGCAAACTTAATGCGGTACAGCACCGGATCGCGCATAACGATAAACGGTGAAGCCATGTCGATTTTCGCACGCAGGCAGGCTTTACCTTCTTCAAAGCCACCGGTACGCATTTTTTCGAACAGTTCAAGGTTCTCTTCGACGCTACGATCGCGGAACGGACTGTTTTTGCCCGGCTGGGTCAGCGTACCGCGGTATTCACGGATTTCGTCAGCAGACAGTTCGTCGACGTACGCCAAACCTTTGTTGATAAGCTCTACCGCATAAGCGTGCAGTTGATCGAAGTAATCCGAAGAGTAGCGAATATCGCCAGTCCAGTGAAAACCTAACCATTCAACGTCATTTTTAATCGATTCAACGTACTCGATGTCTTCCTTAACCGGGTTCGTATCATCAAAACGCAGGTTGCACTGGCCCTGGTAGTCTTGCGCAATACCAAAGTTCAGACAGATGGATTTCGCGTGGCCAATGTGCAGATAGCCATTTGGCTCCGGCGGAAAACGGGTATGGATAGTGGTGTGCTTACCACTGGCCAGATCTTCATCGATGATCTGACGAATAAAGTTACTCGGGCGGGCTTCAGCCTCACTCATCGTGGATTCCTCAAAGCGTAAACAACGTATAACGGCGTATGATCTTATAACCCGGACAGACTGACAACCCTTAGTTACGCAAAATACGTATCAGACAGGCATTATGGGGGCAATTGCTGCAAAAAAAAGCGGCGGAGGATAATCCCCCGCCGCTTAAATATCGCGTGTTAGTTGTCGGATCGCGGCGCTTTGCGCCTTATCCGGCTACAGCGATTATTTACTTTTAATTTCGTACAGTGGCGTTTGACCTGCAACCACATGACCTTCGGCCTTGATCACCAGACCACCGAAATCATCGCTGTTGCTGCAAACAACCGGGCTAATCATTGAACGTGCATTGGCGTTCAGATACTCCAGATCCATTTCCAGAATAGGTTGACCTGCAGTAACTTCCGCACCTTCTTCAACCAGACGTTTAAAGCCCTTGCCTTCCAGCGCGACGGTATCGATACCCATATGGACAACGATTTCCGCGCCTTTTTCTGTTTCCAGACAGAACGCATGGTTGGTGTTAAAGATCTTCACGATGGTGCCTGCTGCCGGGGAAACAACGATTTTATCCGTCGGTTTCACTGCCACGCCGTCACCTACCGCTTTGCTGGCGAAAGCTTCATCAGGAACTTGCTCCAGGGCAACCACATCACCGGTAATCGGAGAAACCAGTGCTTCGACAGTTACCGCATTCGCGACCGCCTGCGGTTTGACAACCGGAGCCGCTGCTGCTGGTGCACTTTCACCAGACGCTGCTGCAACCGGACCACGGGCCACAACTTTCTTCATCTCGTCGCCGATGGATTCTGCTTTCGCACCCACGATGACCTGGATAGTTTGCTTGTTCAGTTTCACCACACCGGATGCGCCTAAACGTTTACACATCGCATCGTTGACGCGACCAGAGTCGACAACGGTCAGACGCAGACGAGTGATACAGGCGTCAATCGCTTTCAGGTTATCCGTACCGCCAACCGCAGCAATGTAGTTGGTGGCCAGTTGCGCTAAACCTTCTTCGGTATTGCTGTTTGCTTCGTCAGTAACAATTTCGTCTTCTTTATCTTCGCGGCCCGGCGTTTTCAGGTTAAACATGCGAATAACCGCGCTGAACAACACAAAGTAGATTACGAAGAACACCAGCCCCATCGCTACCAGCATCCAGACGTTCTGGCTTGCTGCCGGCAAGTTGTACATCAACACGTAGTCGATAGCACCTGCGGAGAAGGAGAAGCCCGCGTGGATCCCCAGCAGCGTTGCGACGAACAGGCTGATACCCGTTAACAGTGCGTGCAGGAGGTACAGCAATGGTGCCAGGAACATGAACAGGAATTCCAGCGGCTCGGTAACACCGGTCAGGAACGCAGTGATCGCCACAGACAGCAGCATACCGCCAACCATCGGACGACGTGCTTTCGGTGCTGCAAAGTACATCGCCAGCGCCGCACCCGGCAGACCAAACATCATGATCGGGAAGAAGCCAGACATGAACATACCCGCAGTGCCGTCGCCCGCATAGAAGCGGTTGATGTCACCGTGAAATACTGCGCCTGCCGCATTGGTGAATTCACCAATCTGGAACCAGGCAATGGTGTTCAGAACCTGATGCAGACCGGTTGGGATCAGCAGACGGTTGATGAAACCAAAGATACCGGAACCCAGCGCGCCAGCGCCCACGATCCACTCACCACCTGCATGGATAGCGTTCTGCACCGGCGGCCACACGTAGCCGAAGATAGCAGCCAGCACCAGGCAAAAGAAACCGGTGGCGATTGGCACAAAGCGTTTACCGCCGAAGAAGCTCAGGAAGTCAGGCAGTTTGATACCAGACCAGCGGTTATACACCGCACCACCGACCAGACCGGTAATAATACCTGCCAGCACGCCCATGTTGATCGCCGGGTTGATGGTAACCATTGCTTTGGTCAATATGAAATAACCGACCGCACCTGCCAACGCTGCAGCACCTGCGCTGTCTTTAGACCAGCTGGATGCCACACCGATGGCAAATATTAACGCGAGGTTATCAAAGATGGCCCCACCCGCTTGCGCGATGAAGGGTACGTTAAGCAAATCTGGTTGGCCAAATCGCAGCAACAGTGCCGCGACAGGCAGCACAGCGATGGGGAGCTGTAACGCCCTACCCAGCCGCTGGAAAAAACCTAAAATATTCATTTTATTCCCCCTACGAGACCCCGATTAGGCTCCTTTGAAGCCATATTTTTATTGTGCGACCATTACCAACAACAAGATTTTCTGGAACAACGATATTAACCATTCATCTACATTCAGAGTGTGTGAAAAATTAATTCGTATCGCAAATTAAAAGCATGTTTTTTGTGATTCCAGTCACCAAATATCGTTATAAACCCTCCCTTTCACTGGCTAACTACGAAAACTTATTTTATCATTCAAAAAATCGAAACGGATTGATCCTTACCGATGCAAAACCAGGTTACGCTTAATACAGCACATCGACTCAATCCGCCAATTGCTTACATTTACTTTTGAGGTGAAGAATGAGACTGATCCCCCTGAATACCGCTGAACAAGTCGGCAAATGGGCTGCTCGCCATATCGTTAACCGTATTAACGCGTTTAAACCAACGGCAGATCGTCCGTTTGTTCTGGGCCTGCCAACTGGTGGTACACCGCTGACAGCCTATAAAGCATTAGTCGAAATGCACAAAGCGGGCCAGGTGAGCTTCAAACATGTTGTCACTTTCAACATGGACGAATATGTAGGTTTGCCGAAAGAGCATCCGGAAAGCTACCACAACTTCATGCACCGTAACTTCTTTGATCATGTTGATATTCCAGCAGAAAATATTAACCTCCTCAATGGTAACGCGCCGGATATTGATGCAGAATGCCGTCAGTATGAAGAAAAAATCCGTTCTTACGGTAAAATCCATCTGTTTATGGGTGGCGTAGGCAACGACGGACATATCGCGTTCAACGAACCTGCCTCTTCTTTGGCTTCCCGCACACGTATCAAAACGCTGACTCATGACACTCGCGTAGCTAACTCACGCTTCTTTGATGGCGACGTAAGCCAGGTGCCTAAATATGCGCTGACCGTAGGTGTTGGCACCCTGTTGGATGCTGAAGAAGTGATGATCCTGGTGCTGGGCCATCAAAAAGCACAGGCGCTGCAAGCAGCCGTTGAAGGTAACGTCAACCATATGTGGACCATCAGTTGCCTGCAGTTGCATCCGAAAGCCGTCGTTGTCTGCGATGAGCCTTCAACAATGGAACTGAAAGTGAAAACGCTGAAATACTTCAACGAGTTAGAAGCGGAAAATATTAAAGGTCTGTAATGGTATCTCCGCCCTGCCGAAAAAGTTGCAGGGCGGCATTTTTTGAAATCGGGGGTCGGAATGTATGCTTTAACCCAGGGCCGGATTTTTACCGGTCACGAAATTCTTGATGACCATGCGATTGTTGTCGCTGATGGCCTGATAGCCAGCGTCTGCCCACTGGCGGAATTACCGTCCGGGATTGAACAACGCTCACTGAATGGGGCCATTATTTCCCCCGGTTTTATTGATGTGCAGTTAAACGGCTGCGGCGGCGTACAGTTTAACGATACGGCAGAAGCCGTCACCGTTGAGACGCTGGAAATCATGCAGAAAGCCAATGAAAAATCAGGCTGCACTAACTACCTGCCCACGCTAATTACCACCAGCGATGACCTGATGAAACAAGGCGTTCGCGTAATGCGCGAATACCTGGCGAAACACCCCAACCAGGCATTAGGACTTCACCTTGAAGGTCCGTGGCTGAACCTGGTGAAAAAAGGTACCCATAATCCGGGTTTTGTCCGTCAGCCTGACGCTGCGCTGGTCGATTTCCTGTGCGATAATGCGGACGTCATCACCAAAGTGACGCTGGCACCAGAAATGGTCCCAACCGAAGTGATAACAAAGCTGGTAAATGCAGGTATTGTCGTTTCAGCAGGCCACTCTAACGCAACGGTAAAAGAAGCCAAAATTGGATTCCGCGCGGGTATCACCTTTGCAACGCATCTGTTCAACGCGATGCCTTATATTACTGGCCGCGAGCCAGGTCTGGCAGGCGCAATACTTGATGAGGCCGATATTTATTGCGGTATCATCGCCGACGGTCTGCATGTTGACTACGTTAATATTCGTAACGCCAAGCGCCTGAAAGGTGACAAACTGTGCCTGGTGACCGACGCAACCGCCCCGGCAGGTGCAAATATTGAACAGTTCATTTTCGCTGGTAAAACAATATACTACCGCAATGGACTGTGTGTGGATGAGAACGGCACGCTGAGCGGCTCTTCGTTAACCATGATCGAAGGCGTACGTAATCTGGTTGAACATTGCGGTATTGCACTGGATGAAGTCCTGCGCATGGCGACTCTCTACCCTGCTCGCGCAATCGGCGTCGACAAACAACTCGGCAGCATCGCGCCAGGCAAAGTAGCCAACCTGACCGCGTTCACGCACGACTTTAAAATTATCAAGACCATCGTTAATGGCAACGAGGTCGTTACTGAGTAAGAGAAAGAATGACACCAGGCGGACAAGCTCAAATAGGTAATGTTGATCTCGTAAAACAGCTTAACAGCGCGGCAGTTTATCGCCTGATTGACCAGCATGGGCCAATCTCGCGAATTCAGATTGCCGAGCAGAGCCAACTTGCCCCCGCCAGCGTAACAAAAATTACGCGTCAACTGATTGAACGCGGGCTGATCAAAGAGGTTGATCAGCAGGCCTCCACTGGAGGCCGCCGCGCTATTTCTATCGTCACCGAAACCCGCAATTTCCACGCTATCGGCGTACGCCTGGGCCGCCACGACACCACGCTCACACTCTATGATATGAGCAGCAAAGTGGTCGCAGAAGAGCATTATCCTCTTCCCGAGCGCACACAGGAAACGCTGGAGTACGCGCTGCTCAATACGATTTCCACCTTTATTGATAGCTGCCAGCGGAAAATCCGTGAACTGATTGCTATCTCTGTCATTCTGCCAGGGCTGGTTGATCCCGAAAGCGGCGTTATCCGCTACATGCCGCATATTCAGGTTGAAAACTGGGGGTTGGTCGAAGCGCTGGAAAAACGTTTTCAGGTAACCTGCTTTGTCGGCCACGACATCCGCAGTCTGGCGCTTGCCGAGCACTATTTTGGGGCAAGTCAGGATTGCGAAGACTCCATTCTGGTGCGCGTCCATCGCGGGACCGGGGCTGGGATCATCTCAAATGGCCGAATTTTCATTGGTCGCAACGGCAACGTCGGTGAAATTGGTCATATTCAGGTTGAGCCGCTGGGTGAACGCTGCCACTGCGGGAATTTTGGCTGTCTGGAAACTATTGCAGCTAACGCATCCATTGAGCATCGCGTACAAAACTTACTCAAGCAAGGCTATCCGAGTCGACTGACGCTGGATGATTGCAACATTAAAACCATCTGTAAAGCTGCGAATAAAGGCGATAACCTGGCGTCGGAAGTCATTGAGCACGTTGGTCGCCATCTGGGTAAAACCATCGCTATCGCCATTAACCTGTTTAACCCGCAAAAAATCGTCATTGCCGGTGAGATTACTGAGGCAGATAAAGTGCTGCTCCCGGCAATAGAAAGCTGCATTAATACCCAGGCGTTGAAGGCGTTTCGCCACAATCTGCCCGTGGTTCGCTCCACGCTGGACCACCGCTCAGCCATTGGCGCATTTGCGCTGGTGAAACGCGCTATGCTCAACGGTTCGTTGCTGCAACGTTTGCTGGAAAATTAATGCTCTCATAGAATATTGGGTTACTATCATACTCCTGACAAATTCCCTGGGTAGTTCATGACCATCAAGAATGTAATTTGTGATATCGACGGCGTGCTGATGCACGACAATGTTGCCGTACCGGGTGCGGCAGAGTTTCTGACCGGCATCCTAGAAAAAGGTTTGCCGTTAGTCCTGCTGACTAACTACCCTTCTCAGACCGGGCAGGATCTGGCGAACCGCTTCGCCACGGCGGGTGTGAATGTCCCCGATAGCGTCTTTTATACTTCCGCCATGGCCACTGCCGATTTTCTGCGTCGCCAGGAAGGGAAAAAAGCCTACGTCGTGGGTGAAGGCGCGCTGATCCACGAACTGTATAAAGCCGGCTTTACCATTACCGATGTTAACCCCGACTTCGTGATTGTCGGCGAGACGCGCTCCTACAACTGGGACATGATGCATAAAGCGGCATATTTTGTTGCCAATGGCGCGCGCTTTATCGCGACCAACCCGGATACCCATGGCCGCGGTTTTTATCCCGCCTGTGGTGCGCTCTGCGCCGGTATCGAAAAGATCTCCGGGCGTAAACCATTTTATGTCGGCAAACCCAGCCCATGGATTATTCGCGCGGCACTCAACAAAATGCAGGCGCACTCCGAAGAGACCGTTATTGTCGGTGACAACCTGCGTACAGATATTCTGGCAGGCTTCCAGGCTGGCCTTGAAACCATCCTGGTGTTGTCTGGCGTATCCACGCTTGACGATATCGACAGCATGCCGTTCCGACCAAGCTGGATCTACCCTTCCGTTGCCGAGATAGATGTTATCTAAGCACTTCTGTGCCGGAGATCAGCGTAAACGCGCCATCCGGCACACAAAATCACTCCATTCAATAAAACTGCCGATTTACTGATAATTCATCAATAAATACGCTTATTACGTAATCTTTTTTCACCATTCAATAATCATCATTGAGTTTTTTACTTTCAGCATGCCAAACTTCTTGCGCCCCCACCGCCTTTGCGGCATTTTCTTAATCAAGCAAACACAAAAAGCATCACGCAACAGGTTAACGGAGAAGGTTATGTGTTCTATTTTTGGCGTATTCGATATTAAAACAGACGCAGTTGAGCTGCGTAAAAAAGCCCTGGAATTGTCCCGTCTGATGCGTCATCGTGGCCCGGACTGGTCGGGTATTTACGCCAGTGATAACGCCATTCTGGCACATGAGCGTTTGTCGATTGTCGACGTCAACGCAGGTGCTCAGCCGCTGTACAACATGAAAAAAACACATATTCTGGCGGTGAACGGTGAAATCTATAACCACCAGGCGTTACGCGCTGAATACGGCGACCGCTACCAGTTCCAGACCGGTTCTGACTGTGAAGTTATCCTCGCGCTGTATCAGGAAAAAGGGCCAGAATTCCTCGACTCCCTGCAGGGTATGTTTGCCTTTGCGCTGTACGACAGCGAACAAGACGCCTACCTGATTGGCCGCGATCATCTCGGGATCATCCCGTTGTATATGGGCTATGACGAACACGGTAACTTCTATGTTGCCTCAGAAATGAAAGCGCTGGTTCCGGTGTGCCGCACGATTAAAGAATTCCCGGCCGGTAGCTATCTGTGGAGCAAAGATGGCGAAATTCGTCAATACTACCAGCGCGACTGGTTTGAATACGATGCGGTAAAAGACAATGTGACGGATAAAAACGAACTGCGTCAGGCGCTGGAAGACGCCGTCAAAAGCCATCTGATGTCAGATGTCCCTTACGGTGTACTGCTATCCGGCGGCCTGGACTCCTCCGTTATTTCTGCCATCACCAAAAAATACGCGGCGCGTCGTGTTGAAGATCAGGAACGCAGCGAAGCCTGGTGGCCTCAGTTGCACTCCTTCGCTGTGGGTCTGGAAGGCGCACCAGACTTGAAAGCCGCGCAAGAAGTCGCGAACCACTTAGGCACCGTGCATCACGAGATCCACTTCACCGTGCAGGAAGGTTTGGATGCGATCCGCGACGTCATCTATCACATCGAAACCTACGATGTAACAACAATTCGCGCCTCAACACCGATGTACCTGATGTCTCGTAAAATTAAAGCGATGGGCATTAAAATGGTGCTGTCGGGTGAAGGTTCAGACGAAGTCTTTGGCGGCTATCTCTACTTCCATAAAGCGCCAGACGCGAAAGAGCTGCATGAAGAAACCGTGCGTAAACTACAAGCGCTGCATATGTTTGACTGTGCTCGTGCCAACAAAGCGATGTCTGCCTGGGGTGTCGAAGCCCGCGTTCCCTTCCTGGATAAAAAATTCCTCGATGTGGCGATGCGCATCAACCCGCAGGATAAAATGTGTGGTAACGGGAAAATGGAAAAACATGTCCTGCGCGAATGCTTTGAATCTTACCTGCCAGCCAGCGTGGCGTGGCGTCAGAAAGAGCAGTTCTCTGACGGCGTCGGTTACAGCTGGATTGACACGCTGAAAGAAGTGGCAGCAGAGCAAGTTTCCGACCAGCAACTGGAAACCGCCAGCTTCCGCTTCCCGTATAACACGCCATCATCGAAAGAGGCGTACTTGTACCGTGAGATTTTCGAAGAACTGTTCCCGGTAGCAAGCGCTGCTGAATGCGTTCCTGGCGGTCCGTCTGTCGCCTGTTCTTCAGCAAAAGCAATTGAATGGGATGAAGCGTTCAAAACCATGAACGATCCATCAGGCCGTGCAGTTGGTGTGCATCAGTCAGCTTATAAGTAAGCAAATCATCAGAAAAGAGCCCTGCGGGGCTCTTTTTTTATGTCGATTTAACGTGCGGAAAAACAATTAATAACTAATAATTGCCGAATATTGCGTCATGCTGTTCGCAACCTAACCAAACAGTCACATTCCAGCTATTTTCCATGAAAAAGGGGTTGACGCTTCAAAGCTCAATACGCATAATGCGCCCCGCAACGCCGATAAGGTAACGCGAAAAAAAGATGGCTACGTAGCTCAGCTGGTTAGAGCACATCACTCATAATGATGGGGTCACAGGTTCGAATCCCGTCGTAGCCACCATCTTTTTTGCGGGAGTGGCGAAATTGGTAGACGCACCAGATTTAGGTTCTGGCGCCGCAAGGTGTGCGAGTTCAAGTCTCGCCTCCCGCACCATTCACCCGTAAGCGTTGCACGGATGGGGTATCGCCAAGCGGTAAGGCACCGGTTTTTGATACCGGCATTCCCTGGTTCGAATCCAGGTACCCCAGCCATTTTTTCTTCGATATAGCGGTTCACCGCGACGGTCATTGGGGTATCGCCAAGCGGTAAGGCACCGGTTTTTGATACCGGCATTCCCTGGTTCGAATCCAGGTACCCCAGCCATCGAAGAATATGATAATATATGGCTACGTAGCTCAGCTGGTTAGAGCACATCACTCATAATGATGGGGTCACAGGTTCGAATCCCGTCGTAGCCACCATATTAAGGACGTATCGATTTAATTCGGTAAATCCAAAAAATTGTTGGGGTATCGCCAAGCGGTAAGGCTCTGGTTTCTGATACCAGCATTCCGAGGTTCGAATCCTCGTACCCCAGCCAATTTCAAAAAGTCGTCCACTTTGTGGGTGCACCCGTTGGGGTATCGCCAAGCGGTAAGGCTCTGGTTTCTGATACCAGCATTCCGAGGTTCGAATCCTCGTACCCCAGCCATATTAAAAAAGCTCGCTTTGGCGAGCTTTTTGCTTTTCTGCGCTCTCAATATCGTATGGCAAAAGGCTTATCGGGCCTACGGCGAATTGCGTAGGCCCGCATACGCACTACAACCCTAACGCATACTTCAGCGCCTGACGCTTCAACACACCGGCTCGCTCTGCCGCCATTAACCCGAGGTTACGCATAATACGCAGCGGCTGCAGATTGTTGCTAAACCCGGCGTAGAACAGATCCATCCCACTCTGCATAATGAAGTTATCGGTCATACGACGGTTTTGGTAGCGTTTCAGCACCTGTTGACTGGCCCAGGATTCACCATAGCTACGGGCATTAACCAGCACATCAATCAGGGCATCAACGTCGCGGTATCCCAGATTAACCCCCTGCCCCGCCAGCGGATGAATGGTATGCGCGGCATCACCCACCAGCGCCAGACCTGGCTGCACATATTGCAACGCATGGCGACGAGTAAGCGGAAACGCGCCCGCTGCGACTGGTGTAATGTGTCCGAGCCGTGCAGGAAAGTGTTTGGTGATCTCGGCCTGTAGCTGCGGCATGCTGAGACTCTGCAACTGGCGGATCCTTGCCGGAGAGTCATACCACACCAGCGAAGCCCAGTTATCGAACAGCGGTAAAAACGCGCGAGGACCGTCAGGGGTAAACTGCTGCCAGGTGCTGTCTCCTGGTGAGTTCTCGCATTTAACGGTTATCAACATACAGGATTGCGCATACTGCCAGGCATGAATGCCAATTCCGGCCATTTGGCGTACCTGAGAATTCGCTCCATCGGCACCGATCACCAGCTTCACAGTGATCTTTTCACCGCCTGCCAGCTCAAGCTCATGCCGGTCATTATGGCGATGCAGAGAGATCAGTGATGCCGGCACGCGCAAAGTCACCTTTGGATGGGCTTCCAGCGCCTGCCAGAGCGCCTGTTGCAGGACGTTGTTTTCCACCATATAGCCCAGCAATGGCAGTTTAAGCTCAGCGGCATCAAACACCACATGAGCGTTTTCCCACTCCCAGGTTTCCAGGCGACGATAAGGATGACTGCGCATACCCTGTACCGCATCCCAGACGCCCAGCCCTTTCAACAGCGACACAGATGCCGAGCTAATCGCCGAAATACGCACATCAGGTTGTCCGTCAGCCACGAACGGCGCAGGAACGGCGTGTTCAATAACCGTTACCGAGAATCCATGCTGCGCCAGTCCAAGCGCCAGCGCGCCGCCGACCATCCCCCCGCCGACAATGGCAATTTCCGTTGGTTGATTTGTCATGGTCAATCATCCTGTTACATGTATTGTGTAAGTTTACAGGATTTTTTACCCCTTGAGGCTGACATCGGTCATACTGGTCACAACCGCGCCAAAGCAGTACACTATGCGCCCTGCATTTCAGCCACAATTTCGCAAGAGCAAGTCGATGACCAAAAAACTCCATATTAAAACCTGGGGCTGTCAGATGAACGAATACGATTCATCGAAGATGGCCGATCTGCTGGATGCCACTCACGGATATCAACTGACCGACGTGGCGGAAGAAGCGGATGTGTTGCTGTTGAATACCTGCTCAATCCGCGAGAAGGCTCAGGAAAAAGTTTTCCACCAGTTAGGTCGCTGGAAACTCTTAAAAGAGAAAAATCCCGATCTTATTATTGGTGTCGGTGGCTGTGTTGCCTCTCAGGAAGGTGATCACATTCGTCAACGTGCACACTATGTCGATATTATTTTTGGGCCACAAACGCTTCACCGTCTGCCGGAAATGATCAATAAAGTGCGCGGCAGCAACACCCGTAGCCCGGTGGTGGATATCAGCTTCCCGGAAATCGAAAAATTCGACCGTCTGCCTGAACCGCGTGCTGAAGGTCCAAGCGCGTTTGTATCCATCATGGAAGGCTGTAATAAATATTGTACTTACTGCGTGGTGCCGTACACCCGTGGTGAAGAAGTCAGCCGCCCGGCGGATGACATTCTGTTCGAAATCGCCCAGCTTGCAGCTCAGGGCGTACGTGAAGTGAACTTGCTGGGGCAAAACGTCAACGCCTGGCGTGGTGAGAACTACGACGGCACGATTGGTTCGTTTGCCGACCTGCTGCGTCTGGTTGCCGCTATCGACGGGATCGATCGCATTCGCTTTACCACCAGCCATCCGATCGAGTTCACCGATGATATCGTTGAAGTCTATCGTGACACCCCGGAGTTGGTGAGCTTCCTGCACCTGCCGGTACAGAGTGGTTCGGATCGCGTCCTGAACCTGATGGGCCGTACCCATACCGCGCTGGAATATAAAGCGATCATCCGTAAACTGCGCGCCGCGCGCCCGGACATCCAGATTAGCTCTGACTTCATTGTTGGCTTCCCTGGTGAAACCACGCAAGATTTCGAGCAGACCATGAAGCTGATTGCTGACGTCAATTTCGACATGAGCTACAGCTTTATCTTCTCTGCGCGTCCTGGCACACCAGCAGCCGATATGGTTGACGACGTTCCGGAAGAAGAGAAAAAACAGCGTCTGTATATTCTGCAGGAACGTATCAACCAGCAGGCGATGGCCTGGAGTCGCCGTATGCTCGGCACGACTCAGCGTATTCTGGTTGAAGGCACGTCGCGTAAAAGCATTATGGAACTGTCTGGACGTACCGAAAATAACCGTGTGGTGAACTTTGAAGGCTCCCCGGAAATGATTGGTAAGTTCGTAGACGTTGAAATTACCGACGTCTGGACCAACTCTCTGCGCGGTAAAGTGGTACGCACTGAAGACGAAATGGGCCTGCGCATCGCAGAAAGTCCTGAGTCAGTCATTGCACGCACCCGCAAAGAAAACGATCTCGGCGTAGGTATTTATCAGCCTTAATCTTAAGGCATCACCTCCCCCTGAATAATTCGAGCTGCAGAAAGGCGGCAAGAGCGTGAATCCCCAGGAGCATAGATAACTATGTGACTGGGGTGAACAAGCGAAGCCAACGCATCTGCAGCCTGAAGTATGACAGGCGGCCTTGCAATTCCTTACCCAATCCCCATATTTATCGCAATGCTTGCGCCTTTTCTCTGTGGCGTGAATAATTTCCTTACATGCCGGTGAATGTTCAACGTCCGGCGATACATGCATAAGAGGAACGGTTTGAACATAGACACTCGAGAAATCACCCTTGAACCCGCAGACAACGCCCGTTTGTTGAGTCTTTGCGGTCCGTTTGATGACAACATCAAACAGCTGGAACGTCGCCTCGGCATCGAAATTAACCGCCGCGATAACCACTTTAAACTGACCGGTCGTCCGATTTGCGTCACCGCTGCGGCAGATATTTTACGCAGTCTCTACGTTGATACCGCCCCGATGCGCGGCCAGACGCAGGACATCGAGCCAGAACAAATTCACCTGGCGATCAAAGAAGCGCGTGTTCTTGAACAGAGCGCAGACAGCGTGCCTGAGTTTGGCAAAGCGGTGAATATCAAAACCAAACGCGGGGTGATTAAACCGCGTACGCCGAATCAGGCGCAGTATATCGCCAACATTCTTGACCACGACATCACCTTCGGCGTTGGCCCTGCAGGTACGGGTAAAACTTACCTTGCCGTTGCCGCGGCGGTAGATGCGCTTGAGCGTCAGGAAATCCGCCGTATTCTGCTGACCCGTCCGGCGGTTGAAGCCGGTGAAAAACTGGGTTTCCTGCCAGGCGATCTGAGCCAGAAAGTCGACCCGTATTTACGCCCGCTGTATGACGCTCTGTTCGAAATGCTCGGTTTCGAGAAAGTAGAGAAGCTGATTGAGCGTAACGTCATTGAGGTCGCACCACTGGCTTATATGCGCGGTCGTACGCTGAACGATGCGTTCATCATTCTTGATGAGAGTCAGAACACCACCATCGAACAAATGAAAATGTTCCTGACTCGTATCGGCTTTAACTCCAAAGCCGTTATCACTGGCGACATTACCCAGATTGACCTACCGCGCAGCACCAAATCCGGCCTGCGTCATGCCATCGAAGTGCTGGCTGAAGTCGACGAGATTAGTTTTAATTTCTTCCATAGCGAAGACGTGGTGCGCCACCCGGTAGTTGCCCGTATCGTGACGGCGTATGAGGCCTGGGAAGAAGCAGAACAAAAACGAAAAGCCGAGCTGGCTGCGGAACGTAAACGCGAAGCTCAGGAACAGGAACAAAAATGAGTCAGGTTATCCTCGATTTACAGCTGGCATGTGAAAATGAATCCGGCTTACCGCAAGAGAGTCAGTTTCAGGCATGGCTGGATGCAGTGATCCCGCAGTTCCAGGAAGAATCAGAAGTGACTATTCGCCTGGTTGATGACGCCGAAAGTCACGAACTGAACCTGACCTATCGCGGAAAGGACAAGTCTACCAACGTGCTTTCCTTCCCGTTTGAAGCGCCTCCGGGGATTGAGCTGCCGCTGCTGGGTGACCTGATCATCTGCCGCCAGGTGGTTGAAAAAGAAGCGCTGGAGCAAGGCAAACCGCTGGAAGCCCACTGGGCGCATATGGTGGTGCATGGTAGCCTGCATTTGCTGGGTTACGACCATATCGAAGACGACGAAGCGGAAGAGATGGAATCCCTTGAAACAGAGATTATGCTTGCTCTGGGCTATGAGGATCCGTACATTGCCGAGAAAGAATAAGCTGCCGGGCTAACGCCCGGCGGTTGTTGTTGCCGTCTGACGCAGAGTATTTGCTCGACGTGCTTAATATTAACTAACATGAGAACCCATACGACGCCATGAGCGACGACAATTCACACAGTAGTGACACCTTAAACAGCAAAAAGGGATTTTTTTCCCTGTTACTGAGCCAACTTTTCCACGGTGAACCTAAAAACCGCGACGAACTGTTGGAGCTGATCCGTGATTCCGGGCAGAACGACCTTATCGATGAAGATACGCGCGATATGCTCGAAGGGGTGATGGACATTGCGGACCAACGCGTTCGCGACATCATGATCCCCCGCTCCCAGATGATTACCCTCAAACGCAACCAGACCCTGGATGAATGCCTCGATGTTATTATCGAGTCTGCTCACTCGCGTTTCCCGGTGATCAGCGAAGACAAAGATCACATTGAAGGGATTCTGATGGCCAAAGACTTGCTGCCGTTCATGCGCAGCGATTCCGAAGCCTTCAGCATGGAAAAAGTGTTACGCCAGGCAGTTGTCGTACCTGAGAGCAAGCGTGTTGACCGCATGCTGAAAGAGTTCCGTTCTCAGCGTTACCATATGGCTATCGTCATCGACGAATTCGGCGGAGTGTCTGGTCTGGTGACTATTGAAGACATCCTTGAACTGATCGTCGGTGAAATCGAAGATGAGTACGACGAAGAAGACGATATTGATTTCCGTCAGCTCAGTCGCCATACATGGACTATCCGAGCGCTCGCGCCAATTGAAGACTTCAACGAAGCCTTTGGCACCCACTTTAGCGACGAAGAAGTGGATACCATTGGCGGGCTGGTCATGCAGGCCTTTGGTCATCTGCCCGCTCGCGGTGAGACTATCGACATCGATGGTTACCAGTTCAAAGTAGCAATGGCCGACAGCCGTCGTATTATTCAGGTTCATGTCAGAATTCCGGACGACTCACCCCAGCCCAAACTGGACGAATAAACCCGATACTGGATCAAAGACTACATGGCATTTGCCCCATTAATTGAACGCCAGCGCATTCGCCTGCTGCTGGCGTTATTATTCGGTGCCTGCGGGACGCTGGCTTTCTCTCCGTATGACATCTGGCCTGCAGCGATTGTTTCGCTGATGGGCCTGCAGGCTCTCACCCTCAACCGCCGCCCACTCCAGTCTGCCGCTATTGGCTATTTCTGGGGAATGGGGCTTTTTGGCTCCGGCATCAACTGGGTCTACGTCAGCATCGCGCAATTTGGCGGTATGCCGGGACCGGTTAACGTTTTCCTCGTGGTACTGCTTGCCGCGTACCTCTCGCTCTACACCGGTCTGTTTGCCGGTATTTTGTCGCGATTGTGGCCGAAAACCACCTGGCTACGGGTGGCGATCGCCGCACCGGTTGTCTGGCAGATAACCGAATTTCTGCGCGGTTGGGTGCTGACCGGCTTCCCGTGGCTGCAGTTTGGCTACAGTCAGATTGATGGCCCGTTGAAAGGGCTGGCACCGGTAATGGGCGTTGAGGCGATTAACTTCCTGCTGATGATGGTCAGCGGTCTGCTGGTACTGGCGTTAGTCACGCGTAACTGGCGTCCTCTGGTGGCGGCCGTCGTGCTTTTCGCCCTGCCCTTCCCGCTACGCTACATTCAGTGGTATACCCTCGAACCGGAAAAAACCACCCAGGTTTCCATGGTACAGGGCGACATTCCGCAGTCACTGAAGTGGGATGAGGGCCAACTCCTCAACACGCTGAAGATTTATCTCGACGCTACCCAGCCCGAGATGGGTAAATCACAGCTGATTATCTGGCCGGAGTCCGCCATCCCGGATCTGGAAATCAATCAGCAGCGTTTCCTCAGCATGATGGATGACCTGTTAAAATCCAAAAACAGTACCTTAATCACCGGGATTGTTGACGCTCGCCTCAACAAACAGAATCGTTACGATACCTACAACACCATCATCACGCTGGGTAAAGACAGTCCGTACAGCTACGACTCCACAAATCGCTACAACAAGAACCATCTGGTACCGTTTGGTGAATTTGTTCCGCTGGAATCGATTCTGCGCCCGTTAGCGCCGTTCTTTGACCTGCCAATGTCCTCGTTTAGCCGTGGCCCGTATATCCAGCCACAGCTGCACGCACACGGTTTTAAACTGACTGCGGCAATCTGCTACGAAATTATCCTTGGCGAACAGGTACGCGATAACTTCCGTCCGGATACGGACTACTTGCTGACCATCTCCAATGATGCCTGGTTTGGTAAATCCATCGGCCCGTGGCAGCACTTCCAGATGGCACGTATGCGTTCCCTGGAGCTGGCGCGTCCGCTGTTGCGTAGCACCAATAACGGGATTACCGCGGTGATTGGTCCGCAGGGTGACGTGCAGGCCATGATCCCGCAGTTTACCCGCCAGGTACTGACCACCAGCGTCACGCCGACAACGGGTCTCACACCTTATGCCCGTACCGGCAACTGGCCGCTGTGGCTTATCACCGCACTGCTTGGTTTTGGCGCAGTGTTGATGAGTCTGCGTCAACGTCGTAAGTAAAGCGGCTGTACCGTCGGATGACGGCGCGAAAACATTTTATCCGGCTTACAACCTCACTGTAGGCCGGATAAGCTAAATACTATCCTGCATCGAAACCCACCGAACTTCCCATTCTGGCACGTCAATTGCTTTATTAAATAACACAATAGCAATTTGGATGAATGTGCAACCTGGTCGCACCAAAGCGGATCACTGGTAGCACCTAAAAAGTGCAACAAGATATTTTTGCCCCTAAACGGTGCGGCGCACTTCGCAAAAATAAACAATAACACAGCAAATTCTTTACATTCATCCAAACTAAATGTTAACAAACACACACAAGACTGCACATTTAAGTTGCAAACAATAACAACATCACAATGGGTATCAATGCGTCCCTGGCGCAGACGATAAAGGAGTTGGATATGCAATTACGTAAGCTCGCCACTGCCATGCTGGTTATGGGAATGTCCGCCGGTCTGGCGCATGCAGAAGACGCAGCGCCCGCAGCAGGCAGCACGCTGGACAAGATCGCAAAAAATGGCGTGATCGTCGTCGGGCACCGTGAATCATCGGTTCCGTTTTCTTACTACGATAATCAGCAAAAAGTGGTCGGTTATTCACAGGATTACTCCAACGCGATTGTTGAAGCCGTGAAGAAAAAGCTGAACAAGCCTGACCTGCAGGTAAAACTGATTCCGATTACCTCGCAAAACCGTATTCCCCTGCTGCAAAACGGGACCTTCGACTTTGAATGTGGCTCCACCACCAACAACGTTGAACGCCAGAAGCAAGCTGCTTTCTCTGACACCATTTTCGTTGTAGGCACGCGTCTACTGGCGAAAAAAGGCGGCGATATTAAAGACTTCCCGGATCTGAAAGGCAAAGCCGTGGTCGTCACTTCCGGTACTACCTCTGAAGTGCTGCTGCACAAGCTGAACGAAGAACAAAAAATGGATATGCGCATCATCAGCGCGAAAGACCACGGTGACTCTTTCCGTACCCTGGAAAGCGGTCGCGCCGTTGCCTTTATGATGGATGACGCACTGCTGGCTGGCGAGCGCGCGAAAGCGAAGAAACCGGACAACTGGGAGATCGTCGGTAAGCCGCAATCTCAGGAAGCTTACGGCTGTATGCTGCGTAAAGACGACGTCGCATTCAAGAAGCTGATGGATGACACCATCGCTCAGGCTCAGACCTCCGGTGAAGCAGAAAAATGGTTTGATAAGTGGTTTAAAAACCCAATTCCACCGAAAAACCTGAACATGAATTTCGAGCTGTCAAACGAGATGAAAGCCCTGTTCAAAGAACCGAATGACAAAGCACTTAACTAACTAAAATAAATGGGGCGAGTTTACCTTGCCCTCTCGATTGTTTTTCAGCACGGACAGACTATAAGCCTGATGGTCGTTCCCCATCAGTCTCGAAAACCGAAAAACGCTGGATAACAATCTTCGAGGGTAGCGCTGCTACCCTTTTTTTTCTGGAGTAGATTTATGTCTATAGACTGGAACTGGGGCATTTTTTTACAACAAGCCCCGTTCGGCAACACCACCTATCTCGGCTGGCTCTGGAGTGGTTTCCAGGTTACTGTCGCGTTATCTATCACTGCCTGGATTATCGCTTTCCTGGTGGGTTCTCTGTTCGGTATTTTACGTACTGTTCCCAACCGCTTCCTTGCCGGGCTCGGCACGCTGTATGTTGAACTGTTTCGCAACGTTCCGCTAATTGTACAATTCTTCACCTGGTATCTGGTGGTCCCTGAATTGCTGCCGGAGAATCTCGGCATGTGGTTCAAGGCTGAACTGGATCCCAATATTCAGTTCTTCCTTTCATCGATGATCTGTCTGGGGCTGTTTACTGCCGCTCGCGTCTGTGAACAGGTTCGTGCTGCGATTCAGTCTCTGCCTCGCGGGCAGAAAAATGCAGCGCTGGCAATGGGTCTGACTCTGCCACAGGCATACCGCTATGTTCTGCTGCCTAACGCCTACCGCGTGATCGTCCCGCCGATGACTTCAGAGATGATGAACCTGGTGAAAAACTCAGCCATCGCCTCGACCATCGGTCTGGTCGATATGGCGGCACAGGCAGGAAAACTGCTGGATTACTCAGCCCACGCATGGGAATCGTTTACGGCCATTACCCTGGCCTATGTACTGATTAACGCCTTTATTATGCTGGTGATGAATCTTGTCGAACGTAAAATCCGCCTGCCTGGCAACATAGGAGGCAAATAATGTACGATTTTGACTGGAGCTCGATTGTCCCTTCCCTGCCGTATCTGTTGGATGGGCTGCTCATCACGCTGAAAATTACCGTTACGGCGGTCATCATCGGTATCGTCTGGGGAACCATCCTGGCGGTCATGCGTCTGTCCAGCTTCGCGCCAATTGCCTGGTTTGCGAAAATATACGTTAACGTATTCCGTTCCATTCCGCTGGTGATGGTGCTGCTGTGGTTCTATCTGATCGTGCCTGGCTTCCTGCAAAACGTGCTGGGTCTGTCACCGAAAACCGATATTCGTCTGATCTCAGCAATGGTCGCGTTTTCGATGTTTGAAGCCGCCTACTACTCGGAGATTATCCGCGCAGGGATCCAGAGTATTTCCCGCGGGCAATCCAGCGCTGCGCTGGCACTGGGGATGACCCACTGGCAATCGATGAAGCTCATCATATTGCCACAGGCATTTCGCGCCATGGTTCCGCTGCTGCTTACCCAGGGCATCGTACTGTTCCAGGACACCTCCCTGGTCTACGTATTGAGTCTGGCAGACTTCTTCCGCACCGCCTCCACCATTGGCGAGCGTGACGGCACTCAGGTTGAGATGATCCTGTTTGCTGGCGCCGTCTATTTTGTATTCAGTCTGAGCGCATCGTTGTTGGTCAGCTATTTGAAGAAAAGGACAGTTTAATGATTACCCTGAAAAATGTTTCTAAATGGTATGGTCACTTTCAGGTGCTGACCGACTGCTCCACAGAAGTGAAAAAAGGTGAAGTGGTGGTGGTCTGCGGCCCGTCAGGTTCCGGTAAATCAACGCTAATTAAAACGGTAAACGGGCTGGAGCCTGTGCAGCAGGGTATCATCACCGTTGATGGTACCGTTGTGAATGATAAAAAAACCGATCTGGCAAAACTACGTTCCCGCGTCGGCATGGTGTTCCAGCACTTTGAACTGTTCCCCCATCTGTCGATCATTGAGAACCTGACTCTGGCCCAGGTAAAAGTGCTCAAACGCGATAAAGCGCCCGCTCGAGAAAAAGCGCAAAAGTTGCTCGAACGCGTAGGGTTATCAGCCCATGCCAATAAGTTTCCGGCGCAGCTCTCCGGTGGTCAGCAGCAGCGTGTTGCTATCGCCCGCGCGCTGTGTATGGACCCTATCGCCATGCTGTTTGACGAACCCACATCGGCACTTGATCCTGAAATGATCAACGAAGTACTGGACGTTATGGTTGAACTGGCCAATGAAGGCATGACCATGATGGTGGTGACTCATGAAATGGGCTTCGCGCGTAAAGTGGCTAACCGGGTTATCTTCATGGATGAAGGGAAAATTGTTGAAGACTCGGAAAAAGAGGCCTTCTTCGCCAACCCGAAATCAGACCGCGCCAAAGACTTCCTCGCTAAAATTCTGCATTAATTCTTCCTGCGCGCACTCGGTAGAGTGCGCGTTACATCACGCTTTAGCATTTCTATTCTCGTTCATTTCATTAGCCAGCTTTAACCTTGTTACAAAATCACGCGAACAAGGAATTGCTATGGCACTGCCGATCATTCTTGATTGCGATCCCGGTCATGACGACGCGATCGCCATTGTTCTTGCACTCGCCTCTCCCGAACTTGAAGTGAAAGCCATTACCTCCTCTGCCGGTAACCAGACGCCGGAGAAAACCCTGCGTAACGTGCTAAGAATGCTGACGCTGCTGAAACGCCCTGATATCCCAGTGGCGGGCGGTGCGGTAAAACCGCTGATGCGTGAACTGATTATCGCCGACAACGTTCACGGCGAAAGCGGTCTTGACGGCCCAGCTCTGCCGGAACCCTCATTCGCACCGCTTAACTGTAACGCCGTCGAACTGATGGCAAAAACACTGCGCGAAAGCCACGAACCGGTGACGCTTGTATCAACCGGACCACAAACCAACGTCGCCCTGTTGCTTAATAGCCACCCGGAACTGCACGATAAAATCGCGCAAATTGTGATCATGGGCGGTGCAATGGCGCTCGGTAACTGGACACCTGCCGCCGAGTTCAACATCTACGTTGACCCGGAAGCCGCAGAAATCGTCTTCCAGTCTGGGATCCCTATTGTCATGGCCGGGCTGGACGTCACGCACAAAGCGCAGATTTATCATGAAGACACCGAGCGCTTCCGCGCTATCGGCAACCCGATTTCCACCATCGTGGCCGAATTACTGGATTTCTTCCTCGAATACCACAAAGACGAAAAATGGGGCTTTATCGGCGCGCCATTGCATGACCCGTGTACCATCGCCTGGCTTCTCCAACCCGAATTGTTCACCACCGTAGAACGATGGGTTGGCGTGGAAACGCAGGGGAAATACACGCAGGGCATGACGGTCGTAGATTACTACTTCCTGACGGGGAATAAACCGAACGCGAAGGTGATGGTCGATGTTGATCGCCAGGGGTTTGTCGATTTACTGGCGAAAAGATTGAAATTTTACGCGTAATGAATGTCTTGATTAAGACCATCGTAATAAAATGCGATGGCCTTGTTTCGTATTAGTCGAGAGAATACATAGCTTAATGAATCGTTTTTCCGGATCTTAGCCCGAAGAGAAAAGAAGGCCAAAAGGTACGAAGCTATCCTACTTTTACCTGTAATCTCATTATCAAGAACAAAGACCTACAGGGCCAGAATCTAAATATATTCTTAAAAACAACTTTCTGATATGTTCTTAAAAGCGTTCATATTACATCGATTAATAAACATATCATCTACATAGCCTTGTTTTCTTGTGGTATCAACTCAGAAAAAAGCCAAATTCCTTTTCACGGTGAATATTATTTCTTTTTACCTAATTGCTGTGTGCGATATATTTGGTTAAACAATTTTATTGTATGAATCTCCATAGCTACAATCTTTTAGTTGCAGATTTACTATTTATTATCTGCATCAATATATTTACGAGAAAGATAAATATCTTTTTGCATCGTTAGTACCATGTTTTTGACATGAAAAAATGGAGTTTTAAATGAAAAAGGTACTTTTAGCAGCATCCGTAATGGCCGCATTGATTTCCGGCCACGTTATGGCAAGCGACACCATCACCATTAACGGTGAAATCATCGAAAAAGGTTGCACCATTGGTGAGAACGGTAATGCGAACATCGATCTGCGTACCGTGACCGTTGCACAGGTGAAAGAGACCGGTATAGGTAGCGAACTGGCAAACCAGGCTGACTATTTCATGATTAAAGATTGCCCGGCAGGCTACGAAGTTGAATTAAACTTCATTGCTGACATCCCGCCAGGGTATGATAACGGTATTGTGAACACTGAAGCACCATCAAATACAGTTGTTGCGCATTACCTGCGAGATGCGCGTCCTACTCATATATCAGACCACGTATATTTGACTAACCCATCCAGAAACCAGGTATACCTTGATAACGATGAACGCACTAAAGCACAATCAAGTACGGGCTTTAGTTTCCCGGTTGAATCAGGTTATCTGAAAACGGCTGAAGTTGATGGTGAAAATACGCCAGCCGGTCTCACCAAATCTGTGGTAACGCTGAACGTATATTATCGTCAGTAATTTGCACAAACGGGTGTAATCAATATATCCCCTCCTTGAGGGGATATATCCGCAACATTGTGTTTTCACACGCCTGTTTGAGGGAGATATCCAGGATGATACAAACCAGGAAAATTGTTCTCGCGACGATTATTCCCCTAATGCTGATAGGTAATTCACCAGCATGGGCTGAAGAAGAAGTAGATTCTATCAGGTTGGATGTATACGCCAGGTTGGTAGCATCAGCTTGCAAGATCATATTAGAGGGCGGGCCGGTGATTGATCTTGCCTCCGTCAGCAAGAAAGATGTCAATGAAGTGAGCTTAGGCGCGCCTGTCCCTGAAGGTCGCGAGACGATTAATGCATCCATCAGCCAGTGTGGGCAAAACGGTCAGTACACATTGACGTTTAGCGGAATGCCGGTCAGTAATTACCCAAATGCAATAGCCAGCAGCGGCGAAGCCGAGGGCGTAGCGCACTACCTGAAATATGTTGACTCCACCGGGGCTTTTTATCCGGACGGCACATTTCTTGGCGATGGTGAGCCATCGTCACTGCACTATATAGATACCACCAAAGACGTTAAGTTTCAGCTTGAGGCCGGATATATGCGCATTGGTGACACAGTTACCAGCGGGAAAACGGCCACTACCGTTACCGTTGAAATCAAGCAAAATTAACGAGCTTTGGTGTAATTATATTTTGGTTTTCGAGGAAATAAGCAATGAAGGGAATTCAAAAAATCATTATCGGTATGCTATTAGGCGCATTCACCTTATCCAGTGCCTATGCCAACGTGTCGTTAATGGGAACGCGGGTCATTTATAACGGCGCGAAAAAAGAGGCATCCATTAACCTGGAAAACCCTGACAGTTCTCCTTATTTAGTACAGTCATGGGTTGAGATGCCGGATGGTAATAAAGCGCAGAAAGCGCCATTTATCATTACACCGCCGTTGTTCCGCCTTGACCCTAAGCAAAAGAATGTACTGCGCATTATTCTCACCACCCCACTGCCAGAAAATAAAGAATCTTTATTCTGGCTGAATGTTAAAGGCATACCC
The DNA here is from genome assembly GCF_947057495.1 of Citrobacter sp. Marseille-Q5395. Taxonomy (NCBI): domain Bacteria; kingdom Pseudomonadati; phylum Pseudomonadota; class Gammaproteobacteria; order Enterobacterales; family Enterobacteriaceae; genus Citrobacter; species Citrobacter sp. Marseille-Q5395. The sequence goes on from NZ_CAMSEL010000009.1 coordinate 131,240, forward strand.
AGCGAGTCAAAAGCGGACAACAGCATTCAGATCGCGATAAATACGGTAATTAAATTAATTTACCGTCCAAAGTCATTAGATAACTTCATTCCGGCTAACCAAAAAAATAAACTCACCTGGCAACGCAGCGGAAATCAGATTCAGGTGAACAATGCTTCCGCCTACTATTTTAACTTCAGCAAAATAACCGTCGCTGGCAAAAAGGTGGAACACGTCACCTATGTGGCCCCAGGCGAAAGTGCCCGTTTTGATTTACCGAAAGGCGTAACCGGGGGAGATGTATCGTTCGCAATAATAAATGACCAGGGTGGTGTTGGCGAAGATTTCCATACACATATTTGACTGATGGATTAGTTATCCTTATTGATGGATGGTTGACATGAAAATAATAACCACATCTGCGCCGCTTCATAAAACCCAGCTGGCGCTGGGAATTATGCTGGCCTGTGGATTAAGCTGTACACCTATTTACGCGGCTGAAAACAACACGGATACGAAAAAGGCGATGTCCACGCCTTCGCGTTTCAACTCGGCATTTTTTAAGCACTCCGGCTCCGGCGAGATGCCGGTAGATCTCTCGGTATTTGAAAAAGGCGGTCAGCCTCCTGGCAACTATCGCGTTGATATTTTGGTCAACAAGCGTCGGGTTGATACCCAGAATATAAACTTCTCCGTTGATAATGACGGCCAGCTAACCCCTTGCCTCAGCGTCGCGCAGCTAAAAAAATACGGCGTCAATGTTTCCGCCTACCCTGCGCTGACGCAGAAAGGCAATGACTGCGCGAATCTGCTGGCGATTGAAAGCCTCTCCACCCTCTTTGATTTTAATAAACAGCAATTACAGATAAGCGTTCCGCAGGCAGCGCTGGCCAACGACATCCGGGGATATATTCCACCGGAAGACTGGGATGAAGGTATCAACGCGCTGATCCTCAACTATGACTTCACCGGCGATGAAACCCGCCAGCGACACGGCGGCGACATATCTGATAGCCGGTACGCCAACCTGCGGCCGGGGATGAATATCGGTGCCTGGCGTATCCGCAACTACTCGACGTGGAACCATAATGACGACGGCAGCGAGGAATGGGATTCTGCGTACACGTATGCCCAGCGCAATATTCCGGCCTGGGGTAGCCAACTGACCCTTGGCGAGAGCATGACCAATTCCGATGTGTTTACCAGTGTGCCGTTTACCGGTGCGCAAATCGAAAGCGACGATAGCATGCGGCCCGACTCGCAGCGTGGCTACGCACCGGTAGTACAGGGGATTGCCCGTACTAACGCGCAGATTATCGTCCGGCAAAACAATTACGTTATTTATCAGAATTATGTCTCTGCGGGTGCGTTCTCCATCAAGGACTTGTACTCAACGGGCGGCTCCGGGGATTTATACGTTACGGTAAAAGAGCAGGATGGCTCAGAACAGAACTTTGTCGTGCCGTACGCATCGTTGGCCAACCTGCAGCGTGAAGGCACGCTGGATTATGCAATAACCACCGGGCGCTATCGCCCGGATGATTCAGGGGTGAATGAAACGTCGTTTACCCAGGCCTCGGCGAGCTACGGCCTGCCCTGGGGGCTAACCCTGTACGGCGGTGGGCAGTTCGCCAGCCATTACCAGTCGCTGGCCATTGGGCTGGGTAAAAATATGGGGGGCTGGGGGGCGCTGTCTGTGGATGTCACGCAATCCTGGGGTACGCCAGAAGAACCGATTGATGAAGAGGTAAAAGAGAGCGGGCAATCATCACGCATTCGCTACAGCAAATCTATCCAGGAAACGGGCACAACCCTCACCATGGCAGGATACCGCTACAACAGTGACGGTTACTATGAGATGGCGGACATCCTCGATACCTGGGGTAACAGCGGCCCTATCCTTCCTGACCGGCGTCGTAACCGGGGTGAAATCAGCCTGAGCCAACCGTTTGGCGGTAACTTTGGTTCAATATCCGGCTCGCTGGTACGCGAGGATTACTGGAACACCGGGCAACAGATGAACTCCTGGCGGGTAAGCTGGAACAACCACTGGCGCGCGGTGAGCTACAGCCTGGGCTACAGCTACAACAAGAACACCCAATCCTATGACCGGCGCGAACGCTACAGCAAAGATGAAGTCTTCTCGCTGAGTATCTCCGTACCGCTGGAAAAACTGCTGCCGAAGTCATGGGCGACCTACAGCATGAACTCAACCAAAGGTGGCGACACGGTTCACTCTGCCACACTTAGCGGCTATGCCCTGGAAGGCGACGCGCTGAACTGGAGTGTGCAGCAAGGTTACGTCGACGTTGACGACGACGATAACACCTATAACGGCAGCCTGCGCGCAACCTACAACGGGACCTACGGTACAGTTCAGGGCGGCTACAGTTACGATGATTATAGCAAAAGGACCGACTACGGTATGTCGGGGTCGGTGATCGCTCACGCCAACGGGGTAACGCTGGCACAGGAGATGGGTGAAACCAACGCGCTGGTGAAAATTCCAGGAGCGTCCGGTGTGCGGGTAGCGAATAACGACGGGGTTCGTACCGACTTCCGGGGGTATACGGTGGTGAACACCATGACGCCATACCGTGAAAACGAAGTGAATCTGGATACCGAAACGCTGCCGGAAGATATCGATCTGACAGAAACCAGCCAGACGCTGGTGCCAACGCGAGGCGCGCTGGTGCGGGCAGAATACAAGGCAAATGTCGGTGAAAGAGCGCTGGTGACCTTGCTGCGCAGCAACGGCAGCGTAGTGCCGTTTGGTGCGATGGTGACACAGGAAAGCGGCGCCGGGCAAAGCGCGATTGTCGGTAATGATGGCGAGGTGTACCTCGCAGGGCTGATTGATAACACCACGCTGCTGGCGAAGTGGGGCAATAATCAATCCTGTCGCATGGTGTACCACAGTGCGGCGACACCGCCGGTCACCGGGGTAACGATAGCCAAAGGAGAATGTAAATAATGAAAGGGAAGCTGGTTTTACTCATGGTGGGCGCGCTGGCAGTAGGATGCTCCCAGAGCGCGTTGGCGGACTGTAAAGTTGATAATCCGGGAGTAATTGAAGGCTTATATAACGGGAATGTGTGGCTGGATTATACAAAGCACGACGCTCCGGACCCGATGATAGTCTCATATGAAGTGGGTGACGGCTTTGCCAGTCGTGTCAAGTGTAATAAAGATGGCGGGTGGATAGAGCTGGAGATGGTGTCCCCCAACGGCCCTGCGGGGGTGTACGATGCGCAGCAAACATCGGTTCCCGGCGTCGGGGTGAAGCTTACGGCAGATATTGCAAAGAATGACTTTTCCGGCACGGAAAGTGTGGTGTTAACCAACGGGTCGTTTACCTCCAGGCGTTGGGAGATTCCTGCCTCAGAGGACACCTTACCTCGGTACTTCACTGTTGCCAAATACCCGATGTATGAGTTTTGGGCTATTGGCCCTAAGGACCCAAAAGCCGGGTCGTTTGGCGGGCAACCCATACTTAAAGTGCGCGCAGGGGGAGACGGGGGTCTCCTTAATGACTCAGTGGTCTTCGGTTTTAGTAGCACTTCCCAGACTATTGCAACATGCAATGTACCATCGACATCGGAGCTTAGCTTTACTATGCGAACCGTCATGGCCAACCATTTGGCAGAGGACCCAGGCGAACACGATGGTCTTGGAAGGCTTAACTCAACGAAGGTAACTCAAGTGATAGGACCTTTTAGGTGCGACAGCGATCTGAATGTGCAATTCACAATCAGTGATACGGGCAATCTTCATCCGGGGATGGATAACGTTCTGGATTCAGTAAAAGGTGACGGTTACACAGAGGGGCTCGGCGCCACATTCCGGTACAAAATTAATGAGGATGGAGAAACGGGCGAAGAGAACAAAGTCGATGTGATATTCGGCCAACCGATGTATTTGCGGAATGGCGATATCGACTCTGTCTCACCGAGGCTTTCGTTTTATCTCTTCGCCTACTACTACCGATTTGGCGACATAAAACCCGGCCAGTTTCAATCCACTGCGGTGTTGAACATTAAAATTCAGTAATGCGCGAGGGACACGCTATGAACAATTATTTATTCAAATACTCTGGCGCTGCGCTTCTTCTGTGGGTCAGTTGTCTGCCGCCTTCTCTGGCAGTGTATGGGTCGCAATTGCAAAAGGGGGATGGGGTCGATATTCCCATCAGCGTCACTGGGGTGATTAAGGCCTCCTGTGACATTAAGGGCAATGAAGAAATTATGGATCTCGATATGGGCGAGGTGGCAATACAGCCAACCTTTAATTGGGTCTCATTTAACAACCGCACGCTCACCATAACCGGGGACTGTGTGAAAAACGGTCGGGATGGCAACGGGGCTATTATCCGTTTTGAAGGCCAAATGGTTGACGGCGATAATGGCACTGTTTTCGCCAATGAGCTGGATGATGCGTATGATGAGAATCCGGCGAAAGGCGTCGGGGTACAAATGAAGGTGATGGGCACGGGAGGGGATATTAGTGACGGTGCGATTCGCAATCTCGCTGCTTACACGCTACCGGCCGCGAGCGGAAGCGATGATTCTATCGTGTTAACCTTTGCCGGGAAATTAACCTATCTGACCGACCAGTCGGCGGCGGTACCGGGGAATGTCAGAGCCAATATTTACATGACGCTGATTGTTCCCTGAACCCGGTTAGCGTCCCCTCGTATAAAACATATGGCCCGGAGAGTATCCGGGCCATTTTTTACGCCGCATTACGGCTCAAATGGCCGCCGCTGGAATTGGTCATGCCCACACTTCGGGCAGCGCGGCAGCACGTCCGGCGTGTACACCGCTAAATGGAAGTGGCATTTCTCGCACACCAGATTGCCCAGCCCCACCACTTCACCGCTGTGATACACGCCGTGATGGCTCAGATCCTGGAATACCTCACGCCACTCCAGCTGCGTTTTATCGGTAATATCCGCCAGCTCCTGCCAGATGCTCTCCTTAATAACCCGCAGGAAAACGCTGTCAGTCTCCTCGTCGAGACTCTCTTCATAACTCAGCGCAAACTCTTCCAGATCGCGCCTGACGGCCCGCGTCAGCTCATCGATTTCGGTTCGCGTTAACTCCCCGGTCTGCATAACGCGCTGGCGCGCCTGGTCTACCAGCGCATCAATGTCGCGTTCGCCATTGCGCAGACGTTCGCTAAGTGACGCCACCAGTTCACGGTAATATTGAGCAACCTTGTTCATCGCTTCGCCTCCTGGGTCGTTAACTGTCTATAATAATAGACGTTATTTACGAAACGCTTTGCAAGACTGTCCACAGAGTATGTAAATTCGTGCAAGATTTATCCTTGCGAGAATTCAATGCTGAATGCGCGAAAGGCTGTTTTGACGCGGGCGTTTGGGCTATGCTATGCGGATCTGAAACACCACATCTAAAGCTACGTTTGTAGCTGTATTGAAAACAGGACCACTGGCTGCCATGCAAGAGCAATACCGCCCGGAAGAGATAGAATCCAAAGTACAGCTTCACTGGGATGAGAAGCGCACATTTGAAGTTACCGAAGACGAGAGCAAAGAGAAGTATTACTGCCTGTCTATGCTTCCCTATCCTTCTGGTCGACTACACATGGGCCACGTACGTAACTACACCATCGGTGACGTGATCGCCCGTTACCAGCGTATGCTGGGCAAAAACGTCCTGCAGCCCATTGGTTGGGATGCGTTCGGCCTGCCAGCTGAAGGCGCAGCGGTTAAAAACAACACTGCCCCGGCACCATGGACGTACGACAACATCGCCTACATGAAAAACCAGCTCAAAATGCTGGGCTTCGGTTATGACTGGAGCCGCGAGCTGGCGACCTGCACCCCGGAATATTACCGCTGGGAACAGAAGTTTTTCACCGAGCTGTATAAAAAAGGCCTGGTGTACAAGAAAACCTCTGCGGTCAACTGGTGCCCGAACGACCAAACCGTACTGGCGAACGAGCAGGTTATCGACGGTTGCTGCTGGCGCTGCGATACCAAAGTTGAGCGTAAAGAGATCCCACAGTGGTTTATCAAAATCACCGCTTACGCTGACGAACTGTTGCGCGACCTGGATAACCTGGATCACTGGCCTGACACCGTGAAAACGATGCAGCGTAACTGGATCGGTCGTTCTGAAGGCGTGGAAATCACCTTCGATGTCACCGGTTATGACAACACGCTCACCGTTTACACCACCCGCCCGGACACCTTTATGGGTGCCACTTATCTGGCGGTTGCAGCGGGTCACCCGCTGGCGCAGAAAGCGGCGGCAAACAATCCGGAACTGGCTGCTTTCATCGACGAATGCCGCAACACCAAGGTTGCCGAAGCCGAAATGGCAACCATGGAGAAGAAAGGCGTCAACACTGGCTTTAAAGCGATTCACCCGCTGACTGGCGAAGAGATCCCGGTATGGGCGGCGAACTTCGTGCTGATGGAATACGGCACGGGTGCTGTAATGGCCGTTCCTGGCCACGATCAGCGCGACTACGAATTTGCCACCAAATACGGTCTGAACATTAAGCCGGTCATTCTGGCTGCTGACGGTTCAGAACCGGATCTGTCCGAACAAGCTCTGACTGAAAAAGGCGTGCTGTTCAACTCAGGTAAATTTGACGGTCTGTCCTTTGAAGACGCGTTCAACGCCATTGCCGACGAACTGGTCGCTAAAGGCGTTGGTGAGCGCAAAGTCAACTACCGTCTGCGCGACTGGGGTGTTTCCCGTCAGCGTTACTGGGGCGCGCCGATCCCGATGGTTACTCTGGAAGATGGCACCGTACTGCCAACCCCGGAAGATCAACTGCCGGTTATTCTGCCGGAAGACGTGGTCATGGACGGTATCACCAGCCCGATCAAAGCCGATCCTGAGTGGGCGAAAACCACCGTTAACGGTATGCCTGCGCTGCGTGAAACTGACACCTTCGACACCTTTATGGAATCTTCATGGTACTACGCGCGCTATACCTGCCCGCAGTATCAGGAAGGCATGCTGGACTCTAAAGCCGCGAACTACTGGCTGCCGGTTGACATCTACATTGGCGGTATTGAACACGCCATCATGCACCTGCTCTACTTCCGCTTCTTCCACAAACTGATGCGTGACGCGGGCATGGTGAACTCTGACGAACCAGCGAAACAGTTGCTGTGTCAGGGCATGGTGCTGGCAGATGCCTTCTACTACGTTGGTGCAAACGGCGAACGTAACTGGGTTTCTCCGGTCGACGCGATCGTTGAGCGCGACGAAAAAGGCCGTATCGTTAAGGCGAAGGACGCGGAAGGTCATGAGCTGGTGTATACCGGCATGAGCAAAATGTCCAAGTCTAAAAACAACGGTATCGACCCGCAGGTGATGGTTGAGCGTTACGGCGCGGACACCGTACGTCTGTTTATGATGTTTGCCTCTCCGGCTGATATGACCCTGGAATGGCAGGAATCTGGCGTTGAAGGGGCAAACCGCTTCCTGAAACGTGTCTGGAAACTGGTTTATGAGCACACCTCCAAGGGTGATGTTGCCAGCCTGAACGTTGAAAGCCTGAGCGAAGATCAGAAAGCTCTGCGCCGTGACGTTCACAAAACTATTGCTAAAGTTACCGATGATATCGGCCGTCGTCAGACCTTTAACACCGCGATTGCGGCAATTATGGAACTGATGAACAAGCTGGCGAAAGCACCGACCGAAGACGAACAGGACCGCGCCCTGATGCAGGAAGCGTTGCTGGCCGTTGTACGTATGCTGAACCCGTTCACCCCTCACGTTTGCTTCACCTTGTGGCAAGCGCTGAAAGGCGAAGGCGATATCGACAACGCGCCATGGCCTGTTGCTGACGAAAGCGCAATGGTCGAAGACTCTACGCTGGTTGTTGTCCAGGTTAACGGTAAAGTACGTGGCAAAATCACCGTTCCGGTAAACGCCACTGAAGAGCAGGTTCGTGAACGTGCTGGCCAGGAACACCTGGTGGCAAAATATCTTGATGGCGTTACCGTACGTAAAGTGATTTATGTACCAGGTAAACTCCTCAATCTGGTCGTTGGCTAAGCGCGGGAGGAAGCGTGCGACATCTGACAACATTGTTGTTATCCCTGGTGGTGCTGGTCACCGCCGGGTGTGGCTGGCATCTGCGTAGTACCACGCAGGTGCCCCCCACGATGAAAACTATGATTCTGAACTCAGGCGATCCGAACGGCCCCTTAAGCCGCGCGGTACGTAATCAGCTGCGTCTTAACGGCGTGGAGTTGCTTGAAGACGGTTCAATGCGTAAAGATGTCACGTCCTTACGTCTTGGTACGGTCAGCATCTCTCAGGATACGGCGTCTGTGTTCCAGAACGGTCAAACGGCTGAATACCAGATGGTGATGTCAGTCAATGCCTCGGTATTGATTCCTGGACATGATATTTATCCGATCAGCGCTAAAGTCTATCGTTCGTTCTTTGACAACCCACAAGCGGCACTGGCGAAGGATAACGAGCAGGATATGATCATCAAAGAGATGTATGACAAAGCAGCCGAACAGTTGATTCGTAAGCTGCCAAGCGTACATATCGCCGATGCTCAGTCATCCAGTGATGATGTACAGCCTGCGGTGACGAAAACAGCAGCGCCAGCATCTTCTCCGGCGCGTGTTTCCACCACGCTGGGTAACTGATGCTCAAGTTGTACCCTGAACAACTCCGCGCACAGCTCAAAGAAGGGCTGCGCGCGGCGTATTTACTACTGGGCAACGATCCCCTCCTGTTACAGGAAAGCCAGGACGCGATTCGTCTGGCTGCCGCTACGCAAGGGTTCGAAGAACACCACGCTTTCACCATCGACACCAGCACCGACTGGGGCGCTATTTTTTCACTGTGCCAGGCAATGAGCCTGTTTGCCAGCCGTCAGACTTTGCTCCTGCAGTTGCCCGAAAATGGTCCAAATGCAGCGATTAACGAACAGCTTGCCACGCTCGTCACCCTGCTCCATGACGATCTGCTGCTGATTGTTCGCGGCAATAAGCTGACCAAAGCGCAGGAAAATGCCGCATGGTATAGCGGACTGGCAAGCAATGCGGTCCAGATCAGTTGCCAGACACCAGAGCAGGCACAGCTTCCGCGCTGGGTTGCTGCAAGGGCGAAGCAAAATAACCTGCAACTGGATGACGCCGCCAACCAGCTATTGTGCTATTGCTATGAAGGCAATCTGTTAGCGCTGGCACAGGCGCTGGATCGATTATCATTACTCTGGCCCGATGGCAAACTCACGCTTCCGCGCGTGGAGCAAGCCGTTAACGATGCCGCGCACTTTACCCCCTTCCACTGGGTGGATGCGCTGCTGATGGGCAAAAGCAAACGCGCGTTGCACATTTTGCAGCAGTTGCGCCTTGAAGGTAGTGAACCGGTCATTCTGCTGCGAACTCTGCAGCGTGAACTATTGCTGCTGGTAAATCTTAAACGCCAGTCTACCCATACGCCGTTACGCACATTGTTTGATAAACATCGGGTGTGGCAAAATCGTCGTGGCATGATGGGAGATGCGCTAAATCGGCTGTCTCCTGAGCAGCTACGTCAGGCAGTGACGCTGCTAACACGTACGGAAATAACGCTTAAACAAGACTACGGTCAGTCAGTATGGGCTGAGCTTGAGGGACTTTCCCTTTTGCTGTGCCATAAACCACTGGCCGATGTATTTATTGATGGTTGATATGAAATCATTGCAGGCTCTGTTCGGTGGCACCTTTGATCCGGTGCATTATGGTCATCTTAAACCCGTTGAAATTCTGGCTAATCTGATTGGCCTTTCCCGGGTCATCATCATGCCTAATAATGTGCCGCCCCATCGTGCACAACCTGAGGCCTCCAGTGCACAGCGTAAGCATATGGTTGAACTGGCAATCGCCGATAAACCATTGTTTATCCTGGATGAACGTGAATTGAAACGTGATACCGCCTCCTATACCGCACAGACGCTAAAAGAGTGGCGCGCGGAGCAAGGTCCGGAGGTTCCGCTGGCCTTTATTATTGGTCAGGACTCGCTGCTCACCTTCCCTTCCTGGCACGACTCCGACACCATCCTGGACAATACCCACCTCATCGTATGTCGACGTCCGGGGTATCCGCTGGAAATGGTTCAGGAACGGCATCAACAATGGCTGGAACGTCATCTGACCCACACGCCAGATGACTTACACAACCTTCCCTCAGGAAAGATTTATCTGGCAGAAACGCCGTGGTTCAATATTTCCGCCACGCTTATTCGCGAGCGTATCGAAAAGGGCGAGCCATGCGACGACTTATTGCCCGGTTCCGTTCTGGACTATATCAATCAGCAAGGGTTGTACCGTTAAGCGTGAGGCTTAATGCCGCCAGCAGACGGTTATTCTCCTCCTCACCACGAACAGCTACCCGGTAATAACGCGCATCCAGCCCCGGGTAGTTAGCGCAACTGCGGATCAAAATATGCTGCTCGAGTAGCGATCTTTGCAGATCAATACCAGCCCGATCGCAACGCAACAGGCGATAATTTGCCAGACCAGGATAAACCGTTAAACCGGGCTGATTTTTCAACTGCTGATCAAAACGCTTCCCTTCTTGCTCCAGCCATTTCCATGTTGCCTGTTGATAGGCGCTATCCCGCAGGATCATCTCTCCCGCAAGGGCGGCAAATGCATTGATTGACCAGGGCATTTGCCGACTGCGCATGTGCGCGACGGCCTGCTCATTGCTGTTGATCAGATACCCCAAACGCAGTCCAGGGATCGCATAAAACTTGGTTAGTGAGCGCAGTACCCAAATATGTGGATTCGCTTGCAACAGCGGGATGAATCCCTGCTCACCAGCAATAAAATCAATAAACGCTTCATCAAGGATCAGGGCAATTCCGAGGGTTTCACAACGTTTTGCAATCTCTTGTAGCAGGTGATTATCAGGCAACAGCCCGGTAGGGTTGTTGGGCGTACAGAGAAAAAGGCAGTCCAGTTGCGGCGTTAACGTATCGAGAATGGCATCAGTAAGCTGCCAGCCGTCTTCTTCACGCAACGCAAATTCATGTATTGCGCATTCACCCCATTGCAGCGCCCGGCGGTATTCAGCAAATCCTGGGATAACGATCATCGCATGGCGCGGCTTCAGGCTATTAACCAGCGTAAAGATTGACTCTGTTTCACCGTTTCCGGCGAGGATCCACGAGGACGGAATGTGGTGATGCTCCGCCAGTGCAGCGTGCAGATGGGCGTATTCGACATCCGGGTAACGTTCAGCGCAATCCAAATTGTCGATCAGCGCGCGTTTTAAACTTGCTGGCATACCCAGCGGATTAATATTCGCGCTAAAATCCAGCAATTGCTCAGGCGGGATGCCCAACAATGCTGCGGCTTCTCGTGTGTTCCCGCCATGCGCGCTCTTCAATAAAGACATCGTGCCGCTCCACTTAAAAAAGAGTATTTTATTGAAAAATCTCTGCGCAATCAGGGCAAACATCATATTTTGTGCGAATAGCCTCACGAGGAAACAATGAGACTTTGGTTAGTACGCCACGGAGAAACCGAAGCCAATGTGGCCGGGTTATACAGCGGCCATGCGCCTACGTCGTTGACTGAGCGGGGAATTGCTCAGGCCAAAACGTTATCGACGCTGTTACGCAACGTTCCTGTTGAACACGTGCTGTGCAGTGAACTTGAGCGAGCTCGCCATACGACACAGTTGATCCTGGCGGATCGCGACGTTCCGCTACGTATTATGCCTGAGCTAAACGAGATGTTCTTTGGCGACTGGGAAATGCGTCATCATCGCGACCTTGCGCGTGAGGACGCAGAGAATTACGCCATATGGTGTAACGACTGGCAAAATGCAACGCCGACCAATGGCGAAGGATTTCAGGCGTTTTCACAACGCGTTGAACGGTTTATTGCACAACTGGCTGATTATAAAGAAAGCGAGAACCTGCTTGTGGTCAGCCATCAGGGTGTTTTGAGCGTGTTGATCGCCCGTCTTCTGTCAATGCCTGCGGCGTCAATGTGGCATTTTCGCGTCGAACAAGGTTGCTGGAGCGCGATTGATTTCTGTGACAGTTTTGCCGTGCTGAAAGTCCTGAACAGCCGGGCAGTTTGGCACGAAGGTGAGTGAAAGCTCTGTTTTTTCTGCTCAGGAGCCTTTCGCCCATTGACACCCCATGACAGGCTGCTATTCTCCGCAGCCTGACTTTTCCCGCCCTTCAGAGCTTTGCAGAAATTGTTTTACAAAAATGGCGATGCATTCTGTTGCGTGGGGTGGGATGATAGCGCACTTCAAAAGCGCTTTCGGAGACATTTGTCCCGATATCGCCTCTGGTTCAGGTATACTAACAGACGTTTTTAACTCTTTTCACCCAGGGGGAACACTTGCAGGGTAAAGCACTCCAGGATTTTGTAATCGACAAAATTGATGACCTGAAAGGTCAAGACATCATCGCCTTAGACGTTCAGGGCAAATCCAGTATCACTGACTGCATGATTATCTGCACTGGCACGTCCAGCCGCCATGTCATGTCAATCGCTGACCACGTTGTTCAGGAATCCCGCGCAGCTGGCCTGTTGCCGCTTGGCGTAGAAGGCGAGAACGTAGCTGACTGGATCGTTGTTGACCTCGGCGATGTGATTGTCCACGTTATGCAGGAAGAGAGCCGTCGCCTGTACGAACTGGAAAAACTCTGGAGTTAATGCGTGAAGCTGCAACTTGTCGCTGTGGGTACAAAAATGCCTGACTGGGTGCAAACCGGGTTTACGGAGTATCTCCGCCGGTTTCCAAAAGACATGCCCTTTGAGCTTATCGAAATCCCGGCAGGAAAACGCGGCAAGAACGCGGATATAAAACGCATTCTCGACAAAGAGGGTGAACAGATGCTGGCTGCCGCAGGCAAAAATCGCATCGTCACCCTCGATATTCCCGGAAAACCCTGGGATACGCCACAGCTGGCAACCGAGCTGGAACGCTGGAAACTGGATGGTCGTGATGTCAGTCTCCTGATTGGCGGACCGGAAGGGCTGTCCCCAGCCTGTAAAGCCGCAGCGGAACAAAGCTGGTCACTCTCTGCATTAACCCTTCCTCACCCGCTTGTTCGGGTACTGGTAGCAGAGAGTCTATACAGGGCGTGGAGCATTACCACCAACCATCCATATCACCGTGAGTGATCATTGAGTCTTGAGTAGATTAAGCAGCGGATGAAACTACAGAATTCTTTTCGCGACTATACGGCTGAGTCCGCGCTGTTTGTGCGTCGGGCGCTGGTTGCTTTTTTGGGGATTTTGCTGCTCACCGGTGTGCTGATCGCCAACCTTTATAATCTGCAAATCGTTCGTTTCACTGATTATCAGACCCGCTCAAACGAAAACCGTATCAAACTGGTGCCTATCGCGCCCAGCCGCGGCATCATTTATGACCGCAACGGCATTCCCCTCGCCCTAAACCGCACCATCTATCAAATAGAAATGATGCCGGAGAAGGTCGATAACGTTCAGCAAACGCTGGACGCGCTACGGAGCGTGGTTGATCTGAATGACGACGATATTGCCGCCTTTAAGAAAGAGCGTTCACGTTCCCATCGCTTCACTTCAATCCCTGTGAAAACAAACCTGACGGAAGTGCAGGTGGCGCGATTCGCCGTTAATCAGTACCGTTTTCCTGGCGTCGAAGTAAAAGGTTACAAACGCCGTTACTATCCCTACGGCTCAGCGCTGACTCACGTTATTGGCTACGTATCAAAGATCAACGATAAAGACGTTGAACGCCTGGATAAAGACGGCAAGCTGGCCAACTATGCTGCCACCCACGATATTGGCAAACTGGGTATCGAGCGCTATTACGAAGATGTACTTCACGGCCAGACCGGTTATGAAGAAGTTGAAGTAAACAACCGTGGTCGCGTCATTCGCCAGTTAAAAGAGGTCGCACCGCAGGCCGGGCATGATATTTATCTCACGCTTGATTTGAAGCTTCAGCAGTATATCGAAACGCTGCTGGCGGGTAGCCGCGCCGCCGTTGTCGTAACAGACCCGCGCACCGGTGGTGTACTGGCGCTGGTTTCAATGCCCAGCTACGATCCTAACCTGTTTGTAGATGGTATCTCCAGCAAAGATTATTCAGGGTTACTTAACGATCCCAATACCCCGTTGGTTAACCGCGCGACGCAAGGTGTTTACCCCCCTGCTTCAACGGTTAAACCTTACGTGGCGGTCTCCGCGTTAAGCGCGGGCGTGATTACCCGTAATACCGGCCTGTTCGATCCAGGCTGGTGGCAGTTGCCCGGCTCTGAAAAACGCTACCGTGACTGGAAAAAGTGGGGCCATGGTCATCTGAATATCACCCGCTCTCTGGAAGAGTCGGCAGATACGTTTTTCTATCAAATCGCCTATGATATGGGGATAGATCGACTTTCGGAGTGGATGAGTAAATTTGGCTACGGCCATTACACTGGCATCGATCTCGCCGAAGAGCGCGCAGGTAACATGCCTACCCGCGAATGGAAGCAAAAACGGTTTAAAAAGCCGTGGTACCAGGGTGATACAATTCCGGTCGGTATCGGTCAGGGCTACTGGACAGCAACCCCTATCCAGATGAGTAAGGCGCTGATGATCCTTATCAATGACGGCATGGTCAAAGTCCCACATCTGCTGATGAGCACAGCGGAAAACGGCAAGCAAGTGCCGTGGGTACAGCCGCATGAACCTCCCGTCGGTGACATTCACTCCGGTTACTGGGAAATCGCCAAAGACGGTATGTACGGCGTAGCTAACCGCCCCAACGGTACCGCACACAAATATTTTGCTGGCGCACCGTACAAAATTGCCGCGAAATCCGGTACTGCGCAGGTCTTTGGTCTGAAAGCCAACGAAACCTATAATGCGCATAAAATCGCCGAACGTTTACGCGACCATAAGCTGATGACGGCATTCGCGCCCTACGATAAACCTGAGGTCGCCGTCGCGATGATCCTCGAAAACGGTGGCGCCGGTCCGGCTGTAGGTACGCTCATGCGCCAGATCCTTGACCACATTATGTTGGGCGACAACAACACCAATCTGCCTGCGGAAAACCCAGCGGTTGCAGCAGCTGAGGACCAATAATCGTGACGGATAATCCGAACAAAAAGACATTCTGGGATAAAATTCATATCGATCCCACTATGTTACTCATTTTGCTGGCACTGCTGGTTTACAGCTCGCTGGTTATCTGGAGCGCCAGCGGCCAGGATATTGGCATGATGGAGCGCAAGGTAGGCCAGATCGCGATGGGTCTGGTGATCATGGTGGTAATGGCGCAAATCCCCCCCAGGGTTTATGAAGGCTGGGCGCCCTATCTCTATATCATCTGTATCATCCTGCTGGTCGCGGTGGATGCATTCGGCGCGATTTCCAAAGGCGCGCAGCGTTGGCTCGATTTGGGCATCGTGCGTTTTCAACCCTCTGAAATTGCCAAGATTGCCGTTCCACTGATGGTGGCTCGCTTTATTAACCGTGATGTTTGTCCGCCATCGCTGAAGAATACCGCCATTGCGCTGGTATTGATTTTCATGCCTACCCTGCTGGTTGCCGCGCAACCTGACCTGGGAACCTCTATCCTGGTTGCCCTTTCCGGTTTGTTCGTTCTGTTCCTGTCAGGCTTAAGCTGGCGTTTAATCGGCGTCGCCGTTGTACTGGTCGCAGCGTTTATCCCGATACTCTGGTTCTTCCTGATGCATGATTACCAGCGCCAGCGTGTAATGATGCTTCTCGATCCAGAAACCGATCCGCTGGGTGCGGGTTATCACATTATTCAGTCTAAAATTGCTATTGGTTCCGGCGGTCTGCGCGGTAAAGGCTGGCTACACGGAACGCAGTCACAGCTGGAGTTTTTACCCGAGCGTCATACGGACTTTATCTTTGCCGTTTTAGCCGAAGAGCTTGGCCTGGTCGGGATATTAATACTGCTGACGCTGTACATTCTGCTGATTATGCGCGGATTATGGATCGCTGCCCGAGCGCAAACGACCTTTGGTCGCGTCATGGCTGGCGGTTTAATGTTGATATTATTCGTTTATGTCTTCGTAAATATTGGTATGGTGAGCGGTATTCTGCCCGTTGTAGGGGTTCCACTCCCACTGGTCAGTTACGGAGGCTCTGCACTGATAGTGCTGATGGCCGGGTTCGGGATTGTCATGTCGATCCACACCCATAGAAAAATGTTGTCGAAAAGCGTGTAAGGGGTACGCAATGCGTAAGCAGTGGCTTGGAATCTGCATCGCAGCAGGAATGCTCGCGGCATGTTCGAATGATGATGGTCAGCAACAGGTTGCTGTCGCGCCGCAGCCTGCGGTGTGTAATGGTCCGATTGTTGAAATCAGCGGGGCCGATCCGCGCTTTGAACCCCTGAACCCGACGGCGAATCAGGATTATCAGCGTGACGGTAAGAGTTACAAGATAGTCCAGGATCCCTCTCGCTTCAGCCAGGCCGGTCTGGCTGCTATTTACGATGCGGAACCAGGTAGCAATTTAACCGCTTCAGGGGAAGCGTTCGATCCGATGCAGTTGACTGCGGCGCATCCGACACTACCGATCCCAAGCTATGCCCGGGTAACTAACCTGGCCAATGGCAGGATGATCGTGGTGCGCATTAACGATCGCGGCCCTTATGGTAACGATCGCATCATCTCTCTTTCGCGTGCATCCGCCGATCGCCTGAACACCTCGAACAACACCAAAGTGCGCGTAGATCCTATTATCGTCGCGCCGGATGGTTCTTTGTCAGGACCCGGCATGGCCTGTACGACTGTTGCGAAACAAACATACGCCCTGCCCTCACGTCCAGATTTGAGCGGTGGTGGCAGTATGCCTTCCGCGCCGGATGCAGGTCAGCCGCAAACGGATATCCGCCCTATCAGTAATTCAACGCTGAAAAGCGATGACCCAACCGGCGCGCCGGTTAATAGCGGTGGTTTCCTCGGTGCACCAACGACGCTCGCCGCTGGTGTGCTGGAAGGCAGCGAACCAACGCCTGCTCCACAGCCCACTGTCGCTACGCCAGTCACCTCAACCGCTCCGGTATCCGCTCCCGCTGCCGCCGTCACTCCTGCGGCAACAGCCAACGGGCGTTATGTGGTTCAGGTTGGTGCCGTCAGTGAGCAGAGCCGCGCGCAGCAGTATCAGAAACGTTTAAGCCAGCAGTTTGGTGTTCCGGGCCGTGTGGTACAAAACGGTGCCGTTTGGCGTATTCAGATGGGGCCGTTCGCCAGCAAAGCTGAAGCCTCTACGTTGCAGCAACGTCTTCAATCCGAAGCACAATTACAGTCCTTCATCACCGGCGTGTAGTAACGTAAACCAGGTATCCGAGTTGTCAATTTCTGTAAATGACATTAACAAAGTCACGCGGAAAGTCGGATGCCTGTAAGTTACGCATTTGCTATAGTAGGGCACTTTTTTTAATTTCATCACGGACGTCGTAGTTCAGACCATGAAGACCACTTTTTCCGCTCGTTTCGTGCAGCGCATGGCGCTCACCGCGGCTCTCTGCGCAGCCTCTCTCTCTGCTGCCCATGCCGATGACCTGAATATCAAAACCATGATCCCGGGCGTTCCGCAGATCGATGCGGAGTCGTATATCCTGATCGATTACAATTCAGGCAAAGTTCTGGCAGAACAAAATGCTGACACACGCCGCGATCCCGCCAGCCTGACCAAAATGATGACCAGCTACGTCATCGGCCAGGCAATGAAAGCAGGCAAGTTCAAAGAAACCGATCTGGTCACCGTCGGCAATGACGCGTGGGCTACAGGAAACCCGGTATTTAAAGGTTCATCCCTGATGTTCCTCAAGCCGGGTATGCAGGTTCCCGTTTCACAGCTGATCCGTGGGATTAACCTGCAATCAGGTAACGATGCCTGTGTAGCAATGGCCGATTTCTCTGCCGGTAGCCAGGATGCTTTCGTCGGTCTGATGAACAGCTATGTGAATGCGCTGGGGCTGAAAAACACCCACTTCCAGACCGTTCATGGCCTGGATGCTGAAGGTCAGTACAGCTCTGCACGCGATATGGCGTTGATTGGTCAGGCACTGATTCGCGACGTGCCTAATGAATACTCTATCTATAAAGAAAAAGAGTTCACTTTTAACGGCATCCGTCAGCTAAACCGTAACGGTCTGCTGTGGGATAACAGCCTGAATGTTGACGGGATTAAAACCGGTCACACCGATAAGGCTGGTTATAACCTCGTGGCATCGGCAACCGAAGGTCAGATGCGTCTGATCTCCGCAGTCATGGGTGGTCGCACCTATAAAGGCCGTGAAACCGAAAGCAAAAAACTGCTAACCTGGGGCTTCCGTTTCTTTGAAACCGTAAATCCGCTGAAAGTCGGCAAAGAGTTCGCTTCTGAACCAGCCTGGTTTGGTAATACCGATCGTGCATCGTTAGGCGTTGATAAAGATGTCTACCTGACTATTCCGCGCGGCCGTATGAAAGACCTGAAAGCGAGCTATGTTCTGAATACAACTGAACTGCATGCTCCGCTGCAGAAAAACCAGGTTGTCGGCACTATTAACTTCCAGCTGGATGGGAAAACCATTGAACAACGTCCACTGGTTGTACTGCAGGAAATCCCGGAAGGTAACTTCTTTGGTAAAATCATTGATTACATTAAATTAATGTTCCATCACTGGTTTGGCTAAAAATTGAACACTTGAAAGTGTGATTTACGTCCCCATATACTAGGTATCCAGATAACTCCCACTCAGCGTGGGAGTTATTATTTTTTGATGTAACGCCGGAGCTGACATGAAAACCAAACTTAACGAACTGCTTGAATTCCCTACTCCATTTACTTACAAAGTAATGGGGCAGGCGTTGCCTGAGCTGGTTGATCAGGTGGTTGAAGTGGTACAGCGCCATGCGCCAGGTGATTACTCCCCGACGGTAAAACCGAGCAGCAAAGGCAACTACCACTCGGTCTCTATTACGATCACTGCTACGCACATTGAGCAGGTTGAAACACTGTACGAAGAATTAGGCAATATCGACATCGTTCGTATGGTGCTGTAAAAGCCTGTCGGTTACCCGGAGCACTCCGCTCGGGTAACCTCTCTCCCCCACCCCTGTGATATACTTTTCCCCTCTTTTACATTCTCTACTCTGAATTTCGAGTTGCAGCAAGACGGTAAGACAGCGAATCCCCGGGAGCTTATTCAAGTAAGTGACTGGTGTGAGTTAGCGCCAACACCCTACCTGCCACTTGAAAGACGACGAGTATCTACGGAGATGCCGTTTTGTATCAGGATAAAATTCTTGTCCGCCAGCTTGGTCTTCAGCCTTACGAGCCAGTCTCTCTGGCCATGCACGAATTCACCGATACCCGCGATGAAAACAGCCATGACGAAATCTGGCTGGTAGAGCATTATCCTGTCTTTACTCAGGGTCAGGCAGGTAAAGCAGAGCACGTACTGATGCCGGGGGATATTCCGGTTATCCAGAGCGACCGTGGCGGTCAGGTGACATACCACGGACCAGGCCAGCAGGTTATGTATGTTCTGTTGAACCTGAAGCGACGTAAGCTGGGTGTACGCGAACTGGTCACGCTGCTGGAAAACACTGTTGTTAACACCCTTGCTGAAATGGGCATCGACGCTCACCCGCGAGCCGACGCGCCAGGCGTTTATGTTGGTGAAAAGAAAATCTGCTCGTTAGGGTTACGTATCCGTAAAGGATGTTCATTTCACGGTTTAGCGTTAAATGTGGATATGGATTTGTCACCTTTCCAGCGCATCAATCCTTGCGGCTATGCCGGGATGGAGATGGCGAAGGTATCGCAGTGGGATAGTAATGCAACAACAGAGAGCGTCCGCCCTCGCTTGTTAGCAAACATCTTAGCGCTGCTGGGCAACCCGCCTCATGAATATATATCGGACTAAACGTGCGCATTGAAGGACCTGGATATGACAGGTCATACGATCAAAGTGACGTCTGAAAAGCGGGGCATACTTTGCCACAGCAAATGTTGGGCAAATGGCACAAAACAACAACTATTTTACATTTTGCCAGCCTGTCAGGCTGCTTTATGGCCCGTTTCAATGATATACTGCATATCACTAATTCAAAAATAGTTGATAAATACAACATTCCCTTGAATTGAAACGCTTTCCTTCGTTATTCGCAACTGGAACACGCACGCTATGAGTAAACCCATTGTGATGGAACGCGGTGTTAAATACCGCGATGCCGATAAGATGGCTCTTATCCCGGTAAAAAATGTGGCAACAGAGCGCGAAGCCCTGCTGCGTAAACCGGAATGGATGAAAATAAAACTTCCAGCGGACTCCACTCGCATCCAGGGCATCAAAGCAGCAATGCGCAAAAATGGCCTGCACTCTGTGTGCGAAGAAGCTTCCTGCCCTAACCTGGCTGAATGTTTCAATCACGGAACCGCAACCTTTATGATCCTCGGCGCAATTTGTACCCGCCGGTGTCCGTTCTGTGACGTTGCCCATGGACGTCCGGTTGCCCCTGATGCCAACGAACCATTAAAACTGGCTCAGACAATTGCAGACATGGCGCTACGCTATGTAGTCATCACCTCAGTCGACCGTGACGATCTGCGTGATGGTGGCGCTCAGCACTTTGCTGACTGCATCACTGCTATCCGTGAGAAAAGCCCTACGATTAAAATCGAAACGCTGGTACCGGACTTCCGTGGTCGTATGGATCGCGCGCTGGATATCCTTACGGCAACCCCGCCAGATGTATTCAACCACAACCTCGAGAACGTGCCGCGTATTTACCGCAACGTTCGTCCGGGTGCTGATTACAACTGGTCGCTGAAACTTCTGGAACGTTTCAAAGAAGCGCATCCGGAGATCCCAACCAAATCAGGTCTGATGGTGGGTCTGGGTGAAACCAATGCCGAAATCATTGAAGTTATGCGCGATCTGCGCCGTCATGGCGTAACGATGTTGACGCTGGGGCAGTATTTGCAGCCAAGCCGTCACCATTTGCCGGTTCAGCGCTATGTTAGCCCGGATGAGTTTGATGAAATGAAAGCCGAAGCAATGACGATGGGCTTTACCCATGCCGCCTGCGGTCCGTTTGTTCGCTCTTCTTACCATGCAGATATGCAGGCAAAAGGGCTGGAAGTTAAGTAATCGCGTAATACTCGCTTACATTTCAGCAATAAAAAACCGGCAAATTGCCGGTTTTTTTTCATGCAGAGCAATGGTCTTCCAGACATTACTCTTTATGAGAAAGCTTCTCAGCCTGAACGCTACCGTCAGCATCTTTCTTCGCATCGGCATTTTCATCGTTCATCGCTTTTTTGAAGCCTTTAATTGCCGTTCCCAGGTCTCCACCCAGTGTACGTAACTTCTTGGTACCAAACAGCAGAACGACCAGTGCGGCAACCACCAGCAGTTTGGTAATACTAATCTCACCCATAGATACCTTCTTGACTTAAACCAGGCTGCATAAGCGCCATATTAACCTGAGAATATTAACGGCCTTTCGACGCGCGCACACAATAGCAATCTGTAACAAGGTGAATCAAGCCTTGTTTAAAAAAACGTCATAATAATTGCGGTGGCGCAAAGCGCCGGTTACGTAACACCGGAAGTTGCGCCCTGACTTGCCTCACCCGCTCAGCCGAAACCTCAGTCATAATCAGCGCGGGTGTCTCTGCAGCGGCAGCAATGGTCACGCCAAAGGGATCGATCACCCGGCTTTGACCGATATTCTTATTACCGCACTCTCCTGCCGCAATCAAGTAGCAGGTGGCATCCAGCGCTCTTGCCGCCAGCAGCGTAGCCCAATGATGTTCTTTCATAGATCCCCTAACCCATGCCGCAGGTAAGACGAGGATTTCTGCCCCCTGCAAAGCGAGGGCTAACGCCAGCTCAGGAAAGCGTAAGTCATAGCAGGTCATTAACCCTACCTTTAACCCGTCTACGTCCAACAGCGGCGCTATGGCGTCGCCTGCATCCACATTACGCGACTCCTGAATCGAAAAGGCATCGTAGAGATGCAATTTCGCATAATGGGCAACAACCTTTCCTCTTCGTAGAGCAACTAACATGTTAAACGCCCGGGCAGGCAATGAAGGTACATGAATGGTCAGAATCGTTGTCATATCGTTTTGTGCGCTTTCACGTAACAATCGCGTCAGAAATCCCCCCTCTAAAAGTTGAGCAGACTTCACGGACAGATCCGAGTCAAGATCGTCACGAGCCAGCAGTGCTTCAGGCAGTACCAGCAACGATACGCCCTCTCTGGCAGCCTGTGACATCAATAAGGCGCACGTTTCTGCATTTTTCTCCCATGAGGGACCGACGGCAAATTGCCCTGCTGCAACGAACATATTCCCTCCAGAAAAATTTGTTAAGCTCATCAACAATAATGACTCAGCGTTACATTCGCCCTGTATACTCTACATACTTCAGGTTGCGGCAAGCGCACAAGTCCCCTGGCGCATTGATAACTATGTGACTGGGATGAAAGTGCGCAGTCAACGCATCAACAACCTGAAGTATGATGAGTATAAAATCAAATAGCAGGATTATGCCGTGTTACAACTTCTATTAGCTGTTTTTATAGGTGGTGGTACAGGTAGCGTTGCAAGATGGATGTTGAGTATGCGGTTTAACCCGCTTCATCAAGCCATTCCCTTAGGTACGCTGGCTGCAAACCTTATTGGCGCGTTTATCATTGGTATGGGGCTGGCGTGGTTCAATCGCATGACCCACATTGACCCAATGTGGAAAGTGCTAATTACCACGGGCTTTTGTGGAGGGCTGACAACATTCTCTACATTCTCCGCAGAAGTGGTGTTTTTACTGCAGGATGGACGCTTTGGCTGGGCGATGGTGAATGTGCTGATTAATCTGCTGGGGTCGTTTGCGATGACGGCACTGGCATTCTGGTTGGTTTCCGCCTCCACCGCACATTGAAGACAAAAAAAACCCGCAATTAAGCGGGTTTTGAATTCTTGCTGTCGTATGCTTACAGAGCGGTTACGTTTGCAGCAGAAGGGCCTTTGGCACCGTTAGTGATTTCGAACTCTACACGCTGACCTTCAGCCAGAGTTTTAAAACCATTGGTCTGGATTGCAGAGAAGTGTACGAACACGTCTTTGCTGCCATCTTCCGGAGTAATGAAACCGAATCCTTTGGACTCATTAAACCACTTAACGTTACCTTTAATCTTAGACATCAAAATTACCTTTACATGAAAAATAGACACAAATGCTGTGTCGGGTATCAGTACAACAATTGTGGTGCTGTTTGTCCAGTCAAACCTTGTCAAAAAGTGATAAATGTCGCGTTATTTTTCAGGTAAAGTTCATATCACTTTGTTATTAAAGGGATTTTAATATTCCAACTGACAATACAGGTAGCCCCTTAAAACTGGAAACGTAGCCAGGCAAAGTAGACATTTCCGTTGTTATACGTTCCTGGAATGTAGGTCATCTGAAACGTTGCCGGGCCATAACCGATTGATGCCAGCGGCAGCAACACGGGCACCGGGATGTAGTTCCAGTTATCACGAGCAGTCATGCCCGCCGTAAAACCCAATCCCATATGGAAGTTATCATCAACCAGTGGTCGCCAGGTTTTTTCCCAGCCATAGCCGCCAATCGGCTCCCACTTATTGTAGGAGTCCTTAAAGGCCATAATATAAAGTCCGTGCCAGTTGCCTTTATCGTCCCAACGCGACTGACCAAATCCAGCCCCCCAGGGACGTTCATTGTAGCGATCTGTTTTATCTTTATCGTAGGCAAAGCGCGCATGCCAGGTAATAGCGGGCACATACAGCTCATAATGTTCCGGCTGCTGCCAGGTTTCACTGACATTATCTTTAAAAGTATCAAACCAGCCTTTATCTTCCGCATAGGCCTGAGGAATAATAGTTAACTGAATAAAAAGAAATGAAAAAATGAATAAATATCGTTTAGCGACAATCACAACTTAATTACCGTCCAGAAATTTAAGATTAATTGTAGCAAACTCAACCTTAATGACAGCTTAACAAAAAATACCATTTTAAAAAATCAGATTATTCTATAGCGTAGAATTTAATGGTTATTATCCATATATTTACTAAGCCTTTTCGCATGTAACTCGTAACTTTTATTAACCTGGATTGCTTGTTTTACGAGTATCCTCCAAATAATTCTACAATTTATTAACACAATAATATCAATAACGCATCAAATAGCGTACAACAACTGCACCTCACTCTTTTTTTATTGCGATATTCCCTTTTCATCGGCTATGTTTGAAAAATGCCTTGGCCATCGGTTTAATCCGTATCTTTATTGATTTTAATCAGCAAGCGATGACCGTTTATTAGGCACATTCTGACTCCACTTTATGCTCTTTTTTATTTTTTACTTTCTGGGCGTTTACGCGACAGGGGAAACAATGTTGACATTTATTGAACTCCTTATTGGGGTTGTGGTTATTGTGGGTGTAGCACGCTACATCATTAAAGGTTATTCGGCGACCGGTGTACTGTTTGTCGGTGGTCTGGTTTTACTGATTGTCAGCGCCCTGATGGGACACAAAGTTCTGCCTTCCAGCGCGGCAACGACTGGCTATACAGCGACAGACATTGTTGAATATATTAAAATTTTGCTGATGAGCCGTGGTGGCGATCTCGGCATGATGATTATGATGCTATGCGGTTTTGCCGCCTATATGACGCATATTGGCGCGAACGATATGGTCGTTAAGCTGGCCTCGAAACCTCTGCAATATATCAACTCGCCTTATATTCTGATGATTGCCGCTTATTTTGTTGCCTGCCTGATGTCACTGGCGGTCTCCTCCGCGACAGGGCTGGGTGTATTATTGATGGCGACGCTATTTCCGGTCATGGTTAACGTTGGAATCAGCCGCGGTGCTGCAGCAGCCATTTGTGCATCTCCTGCCGCCATCATTCTTTCTCCAACCTCAGGGGATGTGGTTCTGGCAGCAAAAGCAGCAGAAATGCCGCTGATCGACTTCGCGTTTAAAACAACATTGCCAATTTCCATCGCCGCCATTATCGGTATGGCTATTGCGCACTTTTTCTGGCAGCGCTATCTGGATAAAAAAGAGAACATCTCACACGAAATGTTAGACGTGGCCGAGATCACCACAACTGCTCCGTCTTTTTATGCCATTTTGCCGTTTACCCCTATCGTTGGCGTACTGATTTTTGATGGCAAATGGGGTCCACAATTGCACATCATCACTATTCTGGTCCTCTGCATGCTCATCGCTGCGGTTCTGGAGTTTGTGCGTGGATTCAATACCCAGAAGGTGTTCTCAGGTCTGGAAGTCGCCTATCGCGGAATGGCGGATGCCTTTGCTAACGTGGTTATGCTGTTAGTCGCGGCCGGTGTTTTTGCCCAGGGTCTCAGCACTATCGGCTTTATCCAGAGTCTGATTTCTATCGCTACATCGTTTGGTTCAGCAAGTATTATTCTGATGCTGGTACTGGTTATTCTGACCATGTTGGCAGCAATGACCACCGGCTCCGGTAACGCGCCATTCTATGCCTTCGTTGAGATGATCCCTAAACTGGCACACTCTTCCGGTATTAACCCGGCATACCTCTCCATCCCGATGCTGCAAGCATCAAACCTTGGACGCACAATTTCCCCGGTATCTGGCGTGGTTGTGGCTGTCGCGGGCATGGCGAAGATTTCACCGTTTGAAGTGGTAAAACGGACTTCTGTTCCGGTCATGGTCGGGTTGTTGATTGTGATTATCGCAACTGAAGTGATGGTGCCTGCAACGTCCGCTGTAATTGGTGGTTAACGCGACCAGTTAATATCCGACCTTGATACGCAAAATCTTTTAAGCTGCATTGAGGCAGCTAGTGAGGACATCCCCAGTCACATAGATAACGATGTGACTGGGGTTTCTAAAGGCAGCCAACAAAGAGGCAGCTTAAGGGATGACGGTATCAGCCACCGTGGTAAATACGCTGCGGCCTTCCTACCTTACCGTGAATAATCTCCGCAATAATCAAATGGCGGCCGGCACAATATTCCAGGTAACGTCTTGAGGTTGTGCGACTGATGGTTAACGCCTGTGCTACCGTTTCCGCTGTATGATGTACCGTTGGGTCGGTAAATAATTTCAACACCGCATTCAGCGTTAAGGCATCAATACCCGTGGGCAGATCCCCTTTCGGCTCTCCGCGCGCGTAGGCATTAAACATTTCATCAATCTGTCGCTGACTGGCGCTGTCGTTACCTGCCAGCATGCGTCTGCGCTGCTGATAGCGCGTAAGCGTCTGTCCCAGGCGCTCATAAGCAATCGGTTTAACCAGGTAATCAAAAGCCCCGCTACGCACGGCTTCTGAAACTGTGTCCATATCGCTGGCAGCCGTCGTAAACACCACACCGCCAGGATAACGCGCCTGGGTCAGCTCATGTAGTAAGGTGATGCCCTTGCCGTCCGGTAAATAGTTGTCCAGGAGAATCAACCCCGGCTTGAAACGCTCAATCATCATCCTCGCCTGCTCAAGATTACCCGCCAGCCATATCTGGCTGAAGCCAGGTATATGGCGAATATATTCAGCATGCATTTCCGCCAGTAGCGTTTCATCCTCAACGATCAATAGCGTTAATGGTTCCGTCATCGTTTTTTTTCACTTTCGGAAGAAATAGAGAAAATAAAGTACCGCAGGGATCATTATCTTCGAGTGTAATAACCCCGTCACAGCGCCTCACATAACTTGCAATCAGATACAAACCGATGCCATGTTCACCTGGTTCATCGGTACGGGTACTCACACCCTGTTCAAATATTTTTTCACGCAATGCTTCCGGCACACCGCAGCCCTGATCGGCCACTTCTATGATCACCTCATCCCCTTCATCGCTCAAAAAGAGTTCGATGACCTTATTCCCTTGCTGGGTACGTAAGCTGGCTTCGAATGCATTATCAAGCAGATTACCAACAATTGCTGCAAACTCTGTGCTATCCAGCCCCTCAGGGAGTTGATGTAGTTGACTACCGGGAACAATGATCATTTTTAACCCTAATTCCCGCGCACGCTGCACTTTACCAAACAGCAAACCAGCAACCTGACGATCAGCAAATGAGCCGCGTAAACTATCGATGAGCTGCTGCTGAGCCTGAGATTCTCCCTGAACCATCTCCAGCACCCGATCGTACTCTTTCATCTGCAGCAGGCCGTTGAGCGTAGACATCCAGTTCAGGTGTTCATGGCGTAGCGTTCTCAGGCTCTCAACGTATTGTTTAATTTGCGTTAATTGCGCATTGAGGGTAGCAATTTCATCTTTGCTGCGAAAACTGATAATCGCCCCAAGTAATTCGTCACCAGAGCGGATAGCTTCACGGTTGGCGATAACGCTCAACCCATTAAAATTCACCATCGCATCCTGACGTTTCTCCGCAATCTGCTGAGTAAAGAAATCCGCGGGCTGAACAACCTCATCAATCGGTTTTCCCAGCCATTGCCGTCCTGGCGATGACAGCCCCAGCATTTTTCTCGCACTGCGATTAATTGCCGTGATGAATCCTTCAGGATCAACGGCAATCAAACCTTCATACACTGAGCTAAACAGCGCTTCCTGCTGACGGACCACGCGAGCAATTTGCTTGGGTTCCATACCGAGCATCTGACGGCGGATGTGTGCAGCAAAAAACCAGGAGAGCAGCATGAGTAACAGTAGCAGCAGAATAAACACCCCGGCCATCGGCAATAAGAAATCCGAACGCCAGCTATCAATTTTGCTAATCAGGTATCCTATTGAGACAACACCAATAATCTTGCCATCATCATCAAAGATCGGGGTTTTCGCTCGCATCGCCATCCCGATAGATCCTTTACCGGTAATGAAATAACTTTCCCCTTTTTCCAAAGCTCCCGGCTTGGTGAACTGCATCGGGTAGCCAATCTTTTCCGGGTTCGGATGGTAAAGGCGAATCGAGTGATTGTCTCCGATTACGACATAGTCAAAATCCGTTCCACTTTGCAGTTTGTCGGCAATGGTCGCAAGACGCTGATAATCGCGGTGTTTGACTGCGGCGATAACGCTGTCATTGGAAGCGATGATCTTCGCCTGGTTCATCGCCATGTCGCGGACATGCGTCGCCAGATAATCTTCAAAGCTGGCGGTGAAGTATTTTGCCAGTGCCGCAATGATAAGGATGGAAACTACCAGGATAAGCAGAAAAATACGTAATGGAAACGCCAGCCTGCGAAAAAAAGAAAACCGTGTTTTATTTTTCTGGATTACCATAAACTTTCCTTGCCGACGTTAACCAACAACTTATTTTGTATTTGTAATAAAAATGTTCTATTCACAAGTTGAAGAATAAAGCAGGATCGTTACAGATTCCCCACCTTAAATCAATTAAACAAATAAAAACCACACCGCAAATGGTGATTAAATTAATTAAAAAACTTAAAACCATAAAACACATTAAAACCTTCTAACTTATTGTGAAATAAATCAAAATTTGCCTCCAAAATACTCCTTACGATGTATACAGCAGGGAAAAAAAGAAATACTCCGTAATAAAAAACAATTCCCTTCAATTGCAAAAAAAACGTTATCAGGTTGCTAAACAGAGCAACAAAAACAGAAACCCAGTAACAAATATAGCATCGGGGCTCTTTTTACTATGTTAGGTAATAATATATTCACGCAAGTTAAACGCTCAGAAAATAAAAAGATGGCGGTTATCGCTCAATTTCTGAAAGAGAATGATTTGAGCGTTGACACTACCGTTGAAGTATTTATCACCGTCACCCGTGAAGACCGCCTCATTGCCTGTGGTGGCATCGCTGGAAATATCATTAAATGCGTCGCGATCTGTGAATCCGTACGCGGTGAAGGCTTAGCGCTGACGCTGGCTACTGAGCTAATCAATCTCGCCTATGAGCGGCACTGCACTCACCTCTTCATCTATACCAAAACCGAGTATGAGTCGCTGTTTAAACAGTGTGGTTTTTCTACGCTCACCAGCGTACCAGGCATTATGGTGCTGATGGAAAACAGTACCACTCGCCTGAAACGTTACGCCGAATCGCTGGCCAAACAGCGCCATGAAGGGCAAAAAATTGGCTGCATCGTCATGAACGCCAACCCGTTCACCAACGGCCACCGTTTTCTGATCCAGCAGGCAGCCGCGCAGTGCGACTGGCTGCATCTGTTTTTAGTAAAAGAAGACACCTCACGCTTTCCCTATGAAGATCGGCTGGACCTGGTACTCAAAGGAACCAAAGATATTCCGCGTTTAACCGTGCATCGCGGATCGGAATACATCATTTCCCGTGCCACTTTCCCATGCTACTTCATCAAAGAGCAGAGTGTTATTAACCACTGCTACACCGAAATAGACCTGAAAATCTTCCGCCAATACCTGGCCCCGGCACTCGGCGTCACGCACCGCTTCGTCGGTACTGAACCGTATTGCACCGTCACCTCCCAGTACAACAACGATATGCGTTACTGGCTGGAGACCCCAACGCTCCCCGCCCCACCGATTGAACTGGTGGAAATTGAGCGGCTGTGCTTCCAGGAGATGCCGATTTCCGCCTCCTGGGTGCGCAAGCTGCTGGTTAAAAAAGATCTCACGGCTATCGCCTCCCTGGTACCAGAAGCCACTCTGCACTATCTGCAAAGCATGGTTGAACGGGCCTCATCGGGCGCGGTAGTCCGCCAAAATACCCCCGCATTAGCAACAGGTGAAAAATGAAAATAAAGCAGGCAGCCGTCGCAGGCACTCTTGAGTCTGGTGATGTGATGATACGCATCGCCCCTCTCGATACGCAGGATATTGACCTGCAGGTCAACAGTAGCGTTGAAAAACAGTTTGGCGATGCCATCCGCACCACCATTCTGGACGTACTGTCCCGCTATAACGTAAGCGGCGTGCAATTAAATGTTGATGATAAAGGCGCACTGGACTGCATTTTACGTGCGCGACTGGAAGCTTTACTGGCCCGCGCCAGCGGTATTCCGGCACTGCCATGGGAGGATTGCCAGTGATTTCCGCTTCTTTGCAACAACGTAAATCCCGCACACGCCGCAGTATGCTGTTCGTGCCGGGCGCCAATGCCGCAATGGTCAGCAACTCGTTTATCTATCCAGCCGATGCGCTGATGTTCGACCTTGAAGATTCCGTCGCGTTACGTGAGAAAGATACCGCGCGTCGTCTGGTGTATCACGCTTTGCAACATCCGTTGTATCACGACGTTGAAACTATCGTACGTGTTAACGCCCTTGACTCCGAATGGGGTATTAACGACCTGGAAGCGGTCGTTCGCGGCGGCGCTGACATTGTTCGTCTGCCGAAAACCGATACCGCCCAGGATGTTATCGATATCGAAAGCGAAATCCTGCGCATTGAAAAAGCCTGCGGTCGCGAGCCAGGCAGCACCGGTCTGCTGGCCGCTATCGAATCGCCTTTAGGTATTACCCGCGCAGTGGAAATTGCCCATGCTTCCGAACGCCTGATCGGTATTGCTCTCGGTGCAGAAGACTACGTGCGTAACCTGCGAACTGAACGCTCACCGGAAGGTACCGAACTGCTGTTTGCCCGTTGCTCAATTTTGCAAGCCGCGCGCTCTGCGGGCATTCAGGCTTTCGATACCGTCTATTCCGACGCTAACAACGAAGCCGGTTTTCTGCACGAGGCCTCGCACATTAAACAGTTGGGTTTTGACGGTAAGTCGCTCATCAACCCACGTCAGATTGAACTCCTGCACAACCTGTATGCGCCAACGCGCAAAGAACTGGCTCATGCACGCCTGGTTGTAGAAGCCGCTGAAGCTGCTGCCCGCGAAGGCCGTGGCGTTGTTTCCCTGAACGGCAAGATGGTCGACAGCCCGGTAATCGAGCGCGCCCTTCTGGTTATCTCCCGTGCAGAACTTTCCGGCATTCGCGAAGAATAAGGCAAAAAAATGACGCAGAAAATCGAACAATCTCAACGACAGGATCGCGTGGCGACCTGGA
The DNA here is from genome assembly GCF_947057495.1 of Citrobacter sp. Marseille-Q5395. NCBI lineage: Bacteria > Pseudomonadati > Pseudomonadota > Gammaproteobacteria > Enterobacterales > Enterobacteriaceae > Citrobacter > Citrobacter sp. Marseille-Q5395. Next base: position 162,162 of record NZ_CAMSEL010000009.1, read on the forward strand.
GTCGTCATGCAGAAAGCGAACTTTCCGCTTATCAGAGCACCGCAAAACGGGATTTGCAGGCGCAAAAACCGCGTGACAAAAAGCTGTGCGCTAACCTGGAAGACGCCATTCGTCGTTCCGGTTTACAGGATGGGATGACCATCTCTTTCCACCACGCATTCCGCGGTGGCGATCTGACGATCAACCTGGTGATGGATACCATCGCCGCGATGGGCTTTAAAAATCTGACACTGGCTTCCAGTTCCCTGAGCGACTGCCACGCTCCGCTGGTTGAACATATTCGCCAGGGTGTAGTTACCCGCATTTATACTTCCGGTCTGCGCGGACCGCTGGCTGAAGAGATCTCCCGCGGTCTGCTGGCTGAACCCGTACAGGTCCACTCTCACGGCGGTCGTGTACATCTGGTACAGAGCGGCGAGTTAAGCATTGATGTGGCATTCCTTGGCGTACCGTCCTGCGATCAATTTGGTAACGCTAACGGCTACACCGGTAAAGCGTGCTGCGGTTCACTGGGCTACGCCCGTGTTGATGCTGAAAACGCCAAACAGGTTGTCCTGCTGACCGAACAACTGCTGACCTATCCGCACAATCCGGCCAGCATCGCACAGGATCAGGTCGATCTGATCGTACAGATCGAAAGAGTCGGCGATGCTGACAAAATCGGCGCCGATGCAACTCGCATGACCACCAACCCGCGTGAACTGCTGATTGCCCGTAGCGCGGCGGACGTCATTGCCAACTCCGGTTACTTCAACGAAGGCTTTTCCTTGCAGACGGGAACCGGCGGGGCTTCACTGGCCGTTACCCGCTTCCTGGAAGACAAAATGCGCAGCCGCGACATCCGTGCTGACTTTGCCCTGGGCGGCATCACTGCCACCATCGTTGACCTGCATGAAAAAGGCTTAATCCGCAAACTGCTTGACGTACAGAGCTTCGACCGTAACGCCGCAGAATCCCTGGCGCGTAATCCGAACCACATCGAAATCAGTGCCAACCAGTATGCCAACTGGGGTTCGAAAGGTGCATCGGTTGACCGTCTGGACGTTGTGGTACTGAGCGCCCTGGAAGTAGACACCAACTTCAACGTTAACGTGCTGACCGGCTCTGATGGCGTACTGCGCGGCGCATCCGGTGGTCACTGCGATACCGCCGTCGCTGCAGCGCTTTCAATCATCGTCGCGCCGCTGGTGCGTGGTCGTATCCCGACGCTGGTTGATAACGTACTGACCTGCGTAACGCCCGGTTCCAGCGTTGACATTCTGGTCACTGACCACGGTATTGCCGTTAACCCTGCTCGTCCGGAACTGGCTGAACGTCTGAAAGAAGCCGGTATGAAAGTGGTATCCATCGAATGGCTGCGCGAACGCGCGCTGCAGCTCACCGGTCAACCGCGTGCCATCGAATTCACCGACCGCGTGATTGCCGTTGTGCGTTATCGCGATGGTTCGGTGATTGACGTTGTGCATCAGGTGAAGGAATAAGCCATGCACCTGCTCCCTGAACTGGCCACCCGCCATGCTGTTTCTATTCCCGAGCTGCTCACCAGCCGTGATGAGAGACAAGCCCGGCAGCATGCCTGGCTGGCGCGCCATCGTGCGCCGCTGGTCTCATTTACTGTGGTAGCGCCAGGTCCGATTAAAGACAGCGAATTAACCCGCCAGATCTTTAACCACGGTATGACCGCCCTGCTCACGCTGGCGGAGAAATCAGCCTGGACGGTCAGGGAGCAAACCGCACTGGTCTCAGCCAGTGGGCCGGAAGGCTTATTGTCCATTGCAGCACCGGCCAACAACCTCAAGCTCGCCACTATCGAGCTTGAGCATTCGCACCCGCTGGGACGGTTATGGGATATCGATGTCCTGACCCCTGAGGGGGAAATACTGTCTCGTCGTCACTTCGCGCTCCCTGCCCGCCGCTGTCTGCTGTGCGGACAAAGCGCTGCCGAATGCGCGCGGGGTAAAACCCACGCGCTTTCTGACTTACTTATTCGCATGGAGGAACTGCTACATGATGCCGATTCCCGCAACATCGACTGATACCGCAGTCCTTCCTGTAGATTTACCCGACGCCTACGCCACGCTGGCGTGGCGCGCCATGCTGACTGAAGTCAACTTATCGCCAAAACCCGGTCTGGTGGATCGCATTAATAACGGCGCACATAAAGACATGGCGCTGGAGGATTTTCACCGTAGCGCACAGGCCATTCAGGCCTGGCTGCCGCGTTTCGTTGAATACGGGGCATTTAGTGCTCAGTCGGCGTCTGAAGATGTGCTGAAAGGACTGCGTCCATTAGGCATGGCTTGCGAAGCCGATATGTTTCGCGCCACCGCAGGGGTGAACACCCATAAAGGCAGTATTTTTTCACTGGGATTGCTGTGCGCCGCCATCGGCCGCCTGCACCAGCGGAGTGAGGCTGTTACAGCAGAAACCATTTGCTCTACGGCGGCAACTTTTTGCCGCGGCCTGACCGAGCGCGAACTGCGCCAGAACAATCAACAACTCACGGCTGGCCAACGTCTTTATCAGCAACTGGGATTAACCGGCGCACGGGGTGAAGCCGAAGCGGGATATCCGCTCGTCATTGAGCATGCCCTGCCGCATTACCGCGCACTGCTGGCTCAGGGCCGCGATCCTGAACTGGCGTTACTCGACACGTTATTGCTGCTGATGTCTATCAATGGCGACACCAATGTCGCTTCACGTGGTGGCGCTGAAGGTCTGCGCTGGCTACAGCAGCACGCCGCCAAATTATTGCAGCGAGGGGGAATTCGTACCTCCTCCGATCTCTATTACCTGCACCAGTTCGACCAACAGTGCATCGAACGCAATCTCAGTCCTGGAGGCTGCGCCGATCTGCTGATCGTCACCTGGTTCTTAGCCCAGATTTCGCAAGTTCATCATTATCACAATTAAAGATCCTTTCCGGAGAATCATTCATGTCTTTATCAAAAGATAGTATATGGAAGTTATTCGCTCCATTGATTGTAATGGGCGTCATGTTTCTTATCCCCGTCCCAGATGGAATGCCTCCACAGGCCTGGCACTACTTTGCCGTGTTTGTGGCGATGATTGTCGGTATGATCCTCGAGCCAATCCCGGCAACGGCGATTAGCTTCATTGCCGTCACAATTTGCGTTATCGGCAGTAATTACCTGCTTTTTGATGCCAAAGAGCTGGCTAACCCGGACTTCAACGCCGGTAAACAGGCTCTGAAATGGGGGCTGGCAGGCTTCTCCAGCACCACTGTGTGGCTGGTATTTGGTGCTTTCATTTTCGCACTGGGTTATGAAGTCACCGGCCTGGGCCGTCGTATCGCGCTGTTCCTGGTGAAATTCATGGGTAAACGTACCCTGACGCTGGGCTATGCGATTGTTATTATCGACATTCTGCTGGCGCCGTTTACACCGTCCAACACCGCGCGTACCGGTGGTACCGTATTCCCGGTTATCAAAAACCTGCCGCCGCTGTTTAAATCATTCCCGAACGATCCTTCCGCTCGCCGTATCGGCGGATATCTGATGTGGATGATGGTTATCAGTACCAGCCTTAGCTCCTCTATGTTCGTTACCGGCGCTGCGCCGAACGTGTTGGGCCTGGAGTTCGTTAACAAAATCGCGGGCATTCAAATCAGCTGGCTGCAGTGGTTCCTGAGCTTCCTGCCGGTCGGGATTATTTTACTGATCGTTGCCCCGTGGCTGTCCTACGTTCTGTACAAACCGGAAGTAACGCATAGTGCCGAAGTTGCCGCATGGGCCGGTGACGAACTCAAAACTATGGGTAAACTGACCCGTAAAGAGATGACCCTGATAGGTCTGGTTCTGCTCAGCTTAGGGTTGTGGGTCTTCGGTGGTGAACTGATTGATGCGACTGCAGTAGGTCTGCTGGCAGTCTCCCTGATGCTGGCTCTGCACGTTGTTCCGTGGAAAGACATCACCCGCTATAACAGTGCATGGAACACGCTGGTTAACCTCGCTACACTGGTGGTGATGGCAAACGGTTTAACCCGTTCTGGCTTTATCGACTGGTTCGCCAATACCATGAGCACCCACCTGGAAGGCTTCTCGCCTAATGCGACTGTCATCGTACTGGTGCTGGTGTTCTACTTTGCTCACTACCTGTTTGCCAGCCTTTCTGCGCATACCGCGACCATGCTGCCGGTTATTCTGGCCGTCGGTAAAGGTATTCCGGGCGTGCCGATGGAACATCTGTGTATTCTGCTGGTTCTGTCCATCGGTATCATGGGTTGTCTGACTCCGTATGCAACCGGCCCTGGCGTAATTATCTACGGCTGCGGTTACGTGAAGTCAAAAGACTACTGGCGTCTTGGCGCGATCTTCGGCGTAATTTATATCTCTATGCTCCTGCTGGTCGGTTGGCCGATTCTGGCAATGTGGAGCTAATCTCCCCGCTCAACGCATAGCTAAAATGATGCCAGTCAGCTAAACCTGACTGGCATTTTTTATGGTTAAATAGATGACATTCAGAAATCATATAAGTATCCGAATTCATCATGACATCAAGATGGCGTTATTGTTCTTTACTGGCTGCGCTTGTGCTCCCGGTTTCAGTGGCTCATGCCGACGAGCTTCAGGCAAAACAGTACAGCGATTTTAACAGCTACGTGCTGGCACTCTCCTGGCAGACTGGGTTTTGTCAGAGTCAACATGAACGTAACCGTCAGGAACCCGACGAATGCCGCCTGCAAAAAGAGACCGCAAACAAAGCGGATTTCCTGACCGTTCACGGCTTGTGGCCAGGTCTGCCTAAATCAATCGCCGCGCGCGGTGTGGATAATCGTCGGTGGATGCGTTTTGGCTGCGCAACTCGCCCTATTCCCAACCTGCCGGAAGCCCGTGCCAGTCGTAAATGTGCCGCACCACAAACCGGTCTGTCACCGGAAAGCGCGGCAAAACTAAGCACTGTGATGCCCGGTGCCGGTGGTAAATCCTGCCTGGAGCGTTACGAATACGCCAAACACGGGGCCTGCTTTGGTTTTGACCCTGACGCATACTTCGGTACGATGGTGCGTCTGAATAGTGAAGTAAAGAACAGCGCATTGGGCGTCTTTCTTGCGGACAACTATGGAAAAATGGTCAGTCGCGATGATTTTGACGCAGCAATTGCCAAAACATGGGGCAAAGAGAGCGTGAAAGCGGTGAAATTAAGCTGCCACGGTAACCCGGCTTATCTGACGGAAATTCAATTTACGCTTAAGGCCGCTATGATTAACGCCCCGCTTTCTGCGACATCGTTCCTGTCACAACCACATCCTGGTAACTGCGGTAAACGATTCGTACTTGATAAAGTCGGTTATTGATCGCCTGAATGTGAACTAAATCACTTCAAACCTGGGGTAAGTCTCAGTATCATCGGTGAAGTTAAACCCTTGCCGCCTGACGGTGAGGGTTTTCTTTTGGGATTATTTACCTGCGCACCCGCAGTATCGACGACATGGAGTAATAAATGTCCAGACCAACTATCATCATTAACGACCTCGATGCCGAACGCATTGACCGCCTGTTGGAGCAACCTGCGTTTGCTGGTTTACCGATTGCCGACGCTTTAAACGCCGAGCTGGATCGTGCCCAAATGTGTTCTCCAGAAACCATGCCGCACGATGTGGTGACCATGAACAGTCGTGTGAAGTTCCGCAACCTGAGTGATGGCGAAATCCGTGTGCGTACTCTGGTGTATCCGGCCAATATGACTGACAGCAATACTCAGCTTTCGGTAATGGCGCCCGTTGGTGCCGCCCTGCTGGGTCTGCGCGTTGGCGACACTATCCACTGGGAGCTACCAGGCGGTACATCAACTCACCTTGAAGTCATTGCGCTTGAGTACCAGCCTGAAGCAGCGGGCGACTACCTGCGCTAACTCTGTCTTATCAAAGCACCCGCTTTATCTTACAGGGGATGCATCCGCATCCTCTTTCCGGTTTCATTCCTCTCACCGTTGCATTAGCTTTATTGCTGTTTCCCGCACTTCTGTTGGCAAAACATAAATCTGTGTCGTGACTGACAGAATCATATTTAATAGTATGCTGTTATGTATTCATGTAATGACAAGGAGAATGCTTATGTACAACACAATCATAATGCCTGTTGATGTATTTGAAATGGAACTGAGCGACAAGGCTGTTCGCCATGCAGAATTTCTGGCACAAGATAAAGGTGTGATCCACCTGCTGCATGTGCTTCCGGGTTCAGCCAGCTTAAGCCTGCACCGTTTTGCCGCTGACGTTCGCCGTTTTGAAGAGCATCTGCAACACGAAGCAGAAACTCGTCTGCAAACTATGGTCGGCCACTTCAGCATCGATCCTTCGCGGATCAAGCAGCATGTCCGCTTTGGCAGCGTGCGTGACGTCGTCAATGAGTTGGGTGAAGAACTGAATGCGGATGTAGTGGTCATTGGCTCACGCAATCCGTCAATTAGCACGCACCTCCTCGGTTCTAACGCCTCCAGCGTGGTTCGCCATGCAACTCTACCGGTACTGGTTGTGCGTTAATTCGAACTAAGATAAGACAGAAAACCCCAGCCAGGATTTTACCTGGCTGGGGTTTATATTTTATGGCCCTCAGTACAAATGACCAATATTCACGATGGTGCTGACGGTATCACCAAAGAAGGTCAAACGACTCAAAAACACGCCAATAAACAGCAGTACAAAGAGTGTTTTCGCTCTACGTTCACCATTGCGGCTCAGCACGAACGCCACCGCCAGGCACACCAGACTTGCCAGGTAAAGCGGGGATGTAAGCCAGGCATGAGCCGTCATCTGCATGATTGTTCCACCACTTAGCCAGATAATCGGCGCGGCAATCAGTACCGCCATGCAGACCAGGATCCCCTGACGCAATGCAGTAACTGCCGGTGTGAGATTCAACAGTGGGATCGCCGCACAACCCATTACCCATACAGTGATAAAGAACAGCAGCATCGTCAGACCATTGGCGATAGCGACCATCGCTGGCGCGGCATAGGTCATGCCCTGCACCGCCACCAGCGCCATACCGAGAAGGGATGCCAGTACAGCCGGGATCTTATGCCCTTTAGCCAAAAACGTTACGCCGACCGCCGCGCCGTATAACGTTGCGCCGAGAATTTCGCGGCTCAGCCAGGCGTGCTGTAAGTTAATCAGGGCATTGTAGGCACGATCCGGATGCGCGAGGTGTAATACCGCCGCAACGGATGCCGCCGCCAGTAACAGTCCGCTGACCAGCCAATAAAGACGTTTACTTTCCAGTTCTCCACGCAGCGTACGCAACGTCAGGATTAACGTCATCCCCACCGACATCTGGCTGAGTACGGTAAAGACCACCAGAGGAAGTTCGTATTTTTCCATTACTTGCCCTCCGGTTGCTTCGGTTGACGTGCCAGTATGAAACGCGTCCCGGGGTTAAGCTGCGGCATACGCGGGAATCCCGGCGGGTACTGCACCGCATTATTTGGTATGGGGTCGGCATCCAGGTCAATAAGCGTTAGCGCCCCCACCGGACAGGCATTCACACACGCCGGATTCATACCGATATCAAGACGCTCGTAACACATACTGCATTTTTCCGCTTTTTTCGTTTCCTCATTAAAGCGCGGAGCGCCGTAAGGACAATTGCGGATACAGTTTTTACACCCGATGCAGCGCTCCGGGTTATGCACAACCACGCCGTCTTCACGTTTGGTGTATGCCTCTACCGGGCAGGCTGCAAGACAGGCCGGGTTTTCACAATGGTTGCAGGCCAGCGAGTAAAATGCCCGCTCCTCATGCGGATAAATTTCTTTATCCAGCGGATAGACATAACGCCAGTACCGCTCCGGCTCCAGTTGGTTAAAACTTTTACACGCCATCGCGCAGCCACGGCAGCCGATGCACTTATCGCTATTGACTAAAAACGCGCGTCTCATGCTGCGGCTCCTTTACTTCCCAACAGAGTAATATCAACAAATTGACTGTGAATGGCCGCACCTGGCGCACCGGTCGCCATTTTGCCCATATCGGCCGGAGTGTCCTTAACCACGTTCTGGACGTTGTAACTAAGCTTATTGAACCAGGATTCATACATCACAAGGAAATCTTCCGGGACGTTGGTAGTGATTTTGGCGCGCAGCTCAACGTGACCCGCCTCGTTGAAAACTTTGACGAGATCGCCTTCAGCAATACCCTTTTTCTGTGCGGCAAACGGATGGATATAAACGAACGGTTCAGGCCAGAAAACCTGCATCCAGTCCAGATTTACGAACTGTGAATGCAATCCGTACTGGAGGTGAGGTGTAAACAGGTGGAACGGCAGCGTTCCCATGGCACCAGCTTTATATTCAGGCAAGGCAGTGTGGCCATTTTCCGCACAGCGCTCAGATTTAAATTCGTACTTGCCAGATGGCGTTTTGAATTTGCGATCATACCAGGCCGCAGAGCTGACCATTTTCGCTTTGCGAGGCCCTTCAAGCAGGTCGTCCCAGCCAGCAATCCCAAATTGTTTACCCATCGCCTCATTGAATTCCTGATCCAGCCAGCTTTTGGTATCAAACTCTTGCGGGAAGGTACACGAACCAGGTTCCAGTTTATTGATGGTTTTAGATAACAGTGCGGCTATTTCCGGGTCACTTTTACACTCATACAACGGTTTAATCGCCGGTTGGTTGACGGATAACCAATAGTGCCAATAAGACGAAGATACATCCCATTGCTCAAAGGTTGTGGTGACGGGTAATACAATATCCGCATGCTGAACAGTCTCGTTAAAGAACTGATCGACGCAAACCACCATTTCCAGTTTGTCGAACGCTTTAACCATCTTGTTGCGATCGAAATCCTGGGCAAACGGGTTTTTAGAGGCCACCCATAACATTCGTACCGGTGGTTCGCTGGCGTCGAGAATGCCCTGTGCCGTCTGGTTGATATTCAACGCACGATCAGAGTATTCGCTTTTTTCACCGCTATCGCTGACAAACTCACCCACCGGGCCACCAGCACCTTTCATCCCCACAGAACCCTCTGGCGGTTTCTGCATCATACCGTGGTAACTGTAGCCCCAGGTTTGCAAATGTCCGTAGCGAGCGCCGCCACCTTCAATACCGATATTGCCAGTCATCGCCACAAAGGCATCGATCGCTCGCACGTTTGCACCGCCATTGACGTGCCGCTGCATACCGTAGCCAATCCACACGGTGGCAGGATTAACAGCGGTAAACTCCTCCGCCAGCTCGCGGATAACTTCTGCTGACAGACCACAAATTTCTGACGCCCACTCAACGGTGACGTTATTACGCAGATAGTCTTCAAATTCCGCGTAGCCATGGGAATAGTTGTTCACAAAATCCTGATCAACCAGCCCCTTATCCACCAGATGCCGTGCCATGCCGAGGGCCAGCGCGCCATCTGAACCAGGGCGAACACGCAGGTACAGGTCGGCTTTTGCTGCCGTTTGCGTCAGCAGCGGATCAATAACGACAATCTTCGCGCCTTTTTCCCGAGCCTGGTAGATGTACTTCATTGTGTGCATGGAGCACCACGCCGGGTTTGCCCCCCAGATGATAATGTATTTTGCTTTCACAAAATCTTCCGGATCGTTACACCACATATCCCCCATATCGTAATTCTGAGCATCAATACCCGCAGGCCAGCACGGTGTACCGGCGAAGCGCGTGGTGTACCCCAGAGAAGACATCATCCCTTCAACGGCATACCCCATCACTCCGAGGTTGCCGGAATATTTAGACAGAGCCAGCCCCAGCATTGAGCCGTCTTTCTTTTTGATTTCCAGCATTTTTTTGGCAATCCGTTGCATCGCCTCATCCCAGGAAACCCGACGCCATTTGCCGCTACCACGGCCATCCTGAACCATTGGATATTTAATGCGATCGGGGCTGTACACCCGGCGAGGATAAGTCAGTCCTTTCACGCAAGGCGTCCCGTGGGTAAATGTGGACTCCGTAGCCCCTTCCACAAAGGTGATCACATCATCTTTCACCCAGGTTTTAAGGCTGCAGGTGTCGTAGCAGTTACGTGGGCATGCATTGCGGTGAATAGTGTAAGTTTTAGGGTTAAATGGAACTGGCGGTTGCGCGTAAGCACAGCGCGATGACAATAATCCCCCCGGTAAGGCGGCTACAGCACTAAGTGCAGCCAGTCCCTTTAAAAAAGAACGTCTGTTCAGAAGTCCCTGTTCATTGCTCATATGATACTCTCGTTATTAATTCACCAAGCCAATAAGATAATTTTTCCGCTATGTTTTGCAGTGCGGCGGTTTGTGCATTTATTTTGATTTTATCGATATAATCCGGCACCCATTTCGCTATATATTCCATTACATACTGATTAAATGCCGGCATATATTCAGCAGATTTTCTGGCATTGGCACTCAGTAAAACAGCCAACTCCAGGACATAAGAAATATGATCATCTGGCATGCTATTTTCTTGATTTGCAGACAATCCGAGTTTTTCCATGAACTCCCGGTGGCACAAGGTGGCTTTTCCCATCACCAGCGCCTCGTCTTCCAGGTACACCGAGGCGTAGGGCGCAGCTTTCAACGCTAACGGGCCGACAAAAAGCGCATTGAAATCGTATTCGATATCCAGCCAGTCCTGACCAGTGAAATTACCCGATTCATCAGCCAGTGAAATATAAGCAGACTTAAGTGAATCCCCGTCATAAGAAATAAAAAAATCACGTAACAACAACCCTGCCGACTCAAATTTCGTCAGAGCCTCATAATTTAAATCCATGAATGAAAAGCCCCTCATTCACATAATGAATATATGTAACAAACAGAGGCGTTATAATATCGAAAGGGCTAAATCATTCTTTGATTAAATAAATCATTCGCTACGTTAAAAACGATGTCTTATCAGATTTATTGTTTCAAGAATTGACAATAGGGGGCGGGGAAAATAAAAAAACCGCCAGTGGGTAACTGACGGTTTTGGTTTTGCAGGTGAGTCTTACTTTTCTTATGCTGTAGTTGTACGAATCAGATAATCAAAGGAGCTCAGCGATGCTTTCGCGCCCTCGCCGGTGGCGATGATAATCTGTTTGTACGGTACGGTAGTGCAGTCGCCAGCCGCGAAAACACCCTTCACGCTGGTTTCACACTTGGCATCGATGATAATTTCACCCATGCGGTTACGTTCAACGGAGCCTTCCAGCCAGTTGGTATTCGGCAGCAGGCCAATCTGAACAAAAATACCTGACAATTCGACATTGTGGACATCGCCACTGACGCGATCGCGATATTCCAGACCGGTAACCTTGCTGCCATCGCCTTTCACTTCGGTTGTTTGTGCATTCAGAATGATATCGACATTTTTCAGGCTGCGAACTTTATTCTGCAGAACCTGGTCAGCCTTCATTTCCGGAGCAAACTCCAGCAAAGTCACATGCTCAACAATACCAGCCAGATCGATAGCCGCTTCAACGCCAGAGTTACCACCGCCAATGACTGCTACGCGTTTACCTTTAAACAGCGGGCCGTCACAGTGTGGGCAATAGGTAACGCCTTTGGTGCGATACTGGTCTTCGCCTGGAACGTTCATGTTGCGCCACTTAGCACCGGTCGCAATGATTATACTGCGCGCTTTCAGTACCGCGCCGGAAGCGGTTTCAATCTGATGCAAGCCACCTTCCGTCGCCGCCGGAACCAGTTTGCTGGCGCTCTGGCTATCAATGACATCAACATCATAATCATCAACGTGTGCTTTCAGTGCGCCTGCCAGTTTCTGCCCCTCGGTTTTCGGCACCGAGATATAGTTTTCGATATCAACGGTATCAAGTACCTGACCACCAAAGCGTTCGCCCATCAGGCCGGTTCGAATACCTTTACGCGCAGAATAAACTGCAGCAGCAGCCCCAGCAGGACCAGAACCGACGATCAGCACATCGTAAGCGTCACGCTTATTTAGCTCTTCTGCTGCACGTTTCTCTGCGCCAGTGTCCACTTTTGCCACGATTTCAGTCAGCGTCATACGGCCCTGACCAAACTCTTTACCGTTCATATACACCGCCGGAACGCCCATCACGTTACGATCGGTAATCTCATTCTGGAATGTGCCGCCATCAATTGCCGTATGTTTGATACGCGGATTCAGAACCGCCATCAGGTTCAGTGCCTGCACCACGTCCGGGCAGTTATGGCAGGACAGAGAGTAATAGGTTTCGAACTCAAAATCCCCGTCGAGGGCGCTGATCTGCTCCAGCAGAGACTGCGCCTCTTTAGACGGATGACCACCGGTCCACAACAGTGCCAGTACCAGTGAGGTAAACTCGTGGCCCAATGGGGAACCGGCAAAACGCGGCCCCTGGCTGGAGCCCGGATTCGTAATCAGGAACGAGGGCTTACGTACTGCCAGAGTGTTGTCTTCTTTGAAGGTGACTTTCTCTGAAAGCTCAGCAATTTCAGTCAGCAGTTCCTTGATTTCTGCCGATTTAGCGCTGTCATCCAGCGTTGCAATCAGCTCAACAGGTTTGGTCAGTTTCTCAAGATAAGCCTTGAGCTGGGTTTTCATATTTGTGTCGAGCATTGTTCTTCCCTCTCTGAAAACATCATCATGCAAGCCGACTTCGCGGGACTGCATTAATGCAACTTGCGTCATGGTGCTGGAATGAAACAGGCGCAAATTTGCGCCTGTGGAATGCCGGATGCACTGCGTTTATCCGGCCTACAAATTATGCGACTTAAATCTTACCAACCAGGTCCAGAGATGGAGCTAATGTGGCTTCGCCTTCTTTCCATTTCGCCGGGCAAACTTCGCCTGGGTGAGAAGCAACGTACTGAGCTGCTTTAATTTTACGCAGCAGGTCAGACGCATCACGGCCGATACCTTCAGCGGTAACTTCGATTGCCTGAATGATGCCCTGCGGGTCAACAACGAAAGTTGCGCGGTCAGCCAGACCTTCATCTTCACGCATGTTGTCAAAGTTACGGGTCAGGGCGCCAGTCGGGTCACCGATCATCGCATATTTGATTTTGGAGATGGTTTCAGAGCTGCTGTGCCATGCTTTGTGAGTAAAGTGGGTGTCGGTAGAAACAGAGTAAACGTCTACGCCCAGCTTCTGCAGTTCTTCATAATGGTCTGCAACGTCACCCAGTTCGGTCGGGCAAACGAAAGTAAAGTCAGCCGGGTAGAAGAAGAAGACACTCCAACGACCTTCGGTATCTTTCTCGGTTACTTCGATGAACTCACCGTTTTTGAACGCCTGGTTTTTGAAAGGTTTAATTTTTGTATTAATCAAAGACATCTGTACTTCCTCCGTGTTTTCGTTGAGGGATAAGTTAACGAAAATCTCTTCTCAGGGCTAATGCGTTTCCTTTATCAAATCAATAAGCGTTAACTAACAACCGACTCAACCCATTTTGATAACTCTAAGCCAAAAGTAAAAAAGGCCCCCTTTGCAGGGAGCCCCATTACCCGAGTTACCCGCAGATAACTTCAGTGCCAGCAGTGCTGGCTAAGTGTTGCGCTCTACATTACCTTAACAAAGGTTGTAACAGCGATTGGGATTACATCACCCAGCGAACGAAAGGGCAATCGACAGACTGTCGGTCTTACCTATGGCTGTGATAGGTTTTACAACTCAGCCCCCTTTCCTTCTGATTTTATAAGGAAAATCAATGCTCAAACGTACATTACTCTTAGCCCTGTTACCTGCCGTCGTACACGCCGAAGACCTCCCGGACGCCGTTAAAGCGATTGAGAAACAAGGCATTACAATCCTGAAGCCGTTTGACGCGCCGGGTGGAATGAAAGGCTACCTGGGAAAATACCAGGACATGGGCGTGACTATCTATGTCACACCAGACGGAAAACATGCTATCTCCGGCTATATGTATAACGAAAAAGGCGAAAACCTCAGTAATGAGCTGATAGAAAAAGAAATCTATGCACCTGCAGGACGCGAAATGTGGCAGCGTATGGAAAAAGCACACTGGATCCTGGACGGCAAAAAAGAGGCTCCGGTTATCGTCTATGTATTTGCCGACCCTTTCTGCCCGTACTGCAAACAGTTCTGGCAGCAAGCGCGTCCATGGGTTGAATCTGGTAAAGTTCAGTTACGAACGCTGCTGGTAGGCGTGATTAAACCCGAAAGCCCGGCTACTGCGGCGGCAATTCTGGCAACCAAAGATCCGGCTAAGACCTGGCACGACTATGAGGCCTCCAGCGGTAAAATGAAACTGGACATGCCGGCATCTCCCCCTTCAGAGCAACTGAAGGCACTGAATATCAATCAAAAATTAATGGACGATTTGGGCGCTAACGTGACACCGGCAATCTATTACATGAGTAAAGACAATACATTGCAACAGGAAGTAGGTTTGCCAGATAAGGAAAAATTGAACATCATTATGGGTAATGAATAAAGATAATACGATGAGTGATTATTATCATTTTCATATCGATCGCTCATCACACTTTTTCCTCGTACAATTAACACAGGCTGTGCTACTTTAGTTTTAGTTAACTGTTCATTAAGATTTAAATGGATATGTGCTAAGAATGATTAATAACTTAGACATAATGAAACGGAATATTTCAGAGCAAAGCTAAGACAGGAATGGATATATGGCTAACCTTTACGACCTCAAAAAATTCGATCTCAACCTGCTGGTTATTTTTGAATGCATCTATCAACATTTAAGTATTAGCAAGGCAGCTGAAACGCTGTACATTACGCCATCCGCAGTCAGCCAGTCGCTACATAGATTACGCACTCAGTTTAATGACCCTCTGTTTATCCGCTCCGGAAAGGGAATTACCCCTACCGTGACAGGGATAAACCTGCATCACCATCTCGAAAATAATCTCAATAGTCTGGAGCAGACAATAAATATTATGAATAACTCCACGCTGAAGAAGAAATTTATCATTTACAGTCCGCAAATTATTACCACCACAGGCGTGATGAAGTTAGTTCAATATCTCAGAGAGGATTCGAACGTTGAAATTGAGCATCGGGATATCTTAATGTCTGCAGAAACAGCTGAAGATTTATTGGCTTACCGAAAAGCTGATCTGATCATCACTCTGTCACAGATTGCTAATCGCTCAATTATATGCACCCCATTCAAAACCATCGAAAACGTGTTAATCTGCAGCGGAAATCACCCAAGGATCAATCAATCCAGTACACTTGAACAAATACTGGAAGAGCAATTTACATTATTTCTCTCCGATGACTCAGGCATTAAAGAATTTCAATCAAGAGCGAGTTCTTTTTTAACCAATCGTAAAATCGGTTTCTACAGTGACTCTTTAATTTCCATAACTAATATCATAGCCACTACCGATATTATTGGTCTGGTACCGCGAGAGGCTTACGACTTTTATGCAGCACCGCTTAATCTTAAACAGATTAAAATTGATGTGGCATTACCCAAAGTACAGCTTTTTTTAATGTACAACCGAGCATCACTTAATAATCAGGGATTCGCTAATACCATTAAAAAAATAACGGATAGTGGAATGTGATTTGATACAACAGGTTTTTACACAATACATTCATGGAGAAAATGTCATTACGTAACAAATACAACATTTGAATATTTATATATAAAGATTGCACGATACGCAAAATAGCATATCTTATTACGAGCATTTATTATGAATGTCACCCGTAATATCTCATATGGATTTGATATGTCTGTTTACAAAATCCCGCTTAAACAAAACGTACTTGAAGCGGCCCAGGAACGCATATCCTGGACGCTAGAGACTTTACCTCGCATATGTGTTTCGTTATCAGGAGGTAAGGATTCCGGGCTAATGCTGCATTTAACAGCAATGCTTGCACGCCAGTTACATAAAAAAATCAGCGTCTTGTTTATCGACTGGGAGGCACAATTTTCATGCACAATCAATCATATAGAGGAGTTACGCGAACTTTATTCTGATGTTATCGAAGCGTTTTATTGGGTGGCGTTACCGCTAACAACACAAAATTCACTCTCACAGTATCAACCCGAATGGCAGTGCTGGGAACCGAATGCACAGTGGGTTCGTCAACCTCCCGCAGATGCTATTACCGATCCGTCTTATTTTCCCTTCTATCAATCCGGCATGACCTTTGAGCAATTTGTTCGCGAATTTGCTGATTGGTTTTCTGAAAAACGCCCAGCAGCCATGATGGTAGGTATACGTTCAGATGAGTCATATAACCGCTTTGTAGCGATAGCTAACTCGCGAAAACAGCGCTTTGCCGATGATAAACCCTGGACCACCTCAGCGCCTGGGGGGCATACCTGGTATATCTATCCCATTTATGACTGGAAAACTGCTGACATCTGGACGTGGTTCGCTAAAACGCAAAAGCCGTGTAATCCCTTGTATAACCTGATGTATCAGGCTGGCGTTCCTACACGTTACATGCGTATTTGTGAACCGTTTGGACCGGAACAACGCCAGGGGCTATGGCTGTATCATGTTATAGAGCCTGAGCGCTGGGCAGCCATGTGCGCCCGCGTTAGCGGCGTGAAAAGTGGTGGTATTTATGCCGGGCAGGACAACCATTTTTACGGTCACCGGAAAATATTGAAGCCAGAGCACTTAGACTGGAAAGAGTATGCCCTGTTACTGTTGAACAGCATGCCAGTGCCAACGGCAGAACATTACCGCAACAAAATTGCGGTCTACTTACAGTGGTACAGGAATAAGGGAATAGATGACATTCCTCTGATGCAAGAGGGTGATATCGGTTCAAAAGATATTCCGTCGTGGCGGCGTATTTGCAAAGTGCTCCTGAATAATGACTACTGGTGCCGCGCCCTTTCATTTAGTCCCACTAAACCTAAAAACTACCAACGTTATAGCGATCGTATGAAAGCAAAACGTCACGAATGGGGACTCTTATGCAACATCGATTAACTCAGGAACTTACCGGGTTTCTTTCTGGTTTGTCAGAAGAAGAACGAATTGATGCCATCAATGAATTCAGAATGGCAATTCACAGCGTCAGTCCATTTCGTAATGAACCGGTAGATTGCGTGTTATGGATAAAAAACGAACATATCTCTCCAAATGATTACAACCCTAACAACGTTGCTCCTCCGGAGAAAAAACTGCTACTGAAATCCATTGAGGCAGATGGATTCACACAACCTATTGTCGTCGTTGAATCAAGCGCAGAAGAGTATGAGATTGTCGATGGTTTTCACCGCCATGAAATAGGCAAAAACAAACCTTCCCTGAAAGCACGGTTAAAAGGTTATCTTCCCGTCACCTGTTTACATCGTGAACGCCATGAACGTATGGCGGCGACAATCCGCCATAACCGTGCCCGCGGGCGGCATCAAATTCACGCCATGTCTGAAATCGTGAGAGAGTTGTCGCAACTGGGTTGGAGCGAAGAGAAAATAAGCACAGAGTTGGGAATGGATAATGACGAGGTGTTGCGACTGAAACAAATCAACGGCCTGCAAGAGTTATTTACCGACCGTCGATTTTCCAAAGCCTGGACTGTGAAATAGCTACAGCGAAGACAGGCGTTCTGCCGCCGCCAACAGCGTCGATTCTTGCTTGGCAAAACACAGACGAATCAGTTTATGTGGGAAAGGATCGGCGCAGAAAACAGACAGCGGGATTGCCGCGACACCTACCTCTTTGGTCAGCCACTGGCAAAACTCAACATCGTTGAGTTCAGAGACTGCACTGTAATCGATCAGCAGAAAATAAGTCCCTTCACAGGGCAAAATTTCCAGCCGACTGTCACGCAGCGCATCCACCAGAACATCACGTTTTTTCTGATAAAACGTCGGCAGGTCACGATAATGCGCTGGATCTGCCCGCAGCATATCCGCCAGCGCCAGCTGTGCCGGCGTGTTGACTGAAAAGGTCAAATACTGATGCACTTTGCGTAACTCTGCGCTGATGGCCTGTGGCGCAACGCAGTACCCGACCTTCCAGCCGGTCATATGATAGGTTTTTCCAAACGACGAAACGGCGACAGCTCGCTCCCGCAACTGCGGATGCGCCAGCACGCTGGAGTGCCCGTGCGCGGCAAAGCAGATATGTTCATAGACTTCATCGCTAACGACAAAAATCTCATGCCCTTTAATCGCCTGCCACAGCGCGTCGAAATCCGCATTGCACCAGACTGTCGCGGAAGGATTATGCGGCGTATTGAGAATAACCAAGCGGGTACGATCGCTGAGTAACCCGGCAAACTCCTGCCAGTCCACACGAAAATGCGGCGGTTGCAACGCAATGCGTTTCACTACGCCACCGGATAACGCCACTGCAGGCGCATAGCTATCGTAGCTGGGATCAAAACAGATAACCTCATCTCCGGGTCGAACCAAAGCTGTAATAGCGGCATACAACGCTTCTGTCGCACCTGCGGTGATCGTAACTTCGCTATCAGCATCTGGCTTGTAGCCGTACAACCCGGCGGTTTTGTCAGCGATGGCTTCGCGAAGCGGCTGTACACCCGTCATCGGCGCATACTGGTTCGCGCCCTGCGCCACATGATATGCCAGGCGTTGTTGTAAATAGTGCGGGCCGTCAAAATCAGGAAAACCCTGGGAGAGGTTAATCGCCTGATGAGCCTGCGCCAGCGCGCTCATTTGCGTGAATATAGTGGTACCTAAATTTGGCAGTTTGCTTTGCACAATCAGCGGGTTATTACTCATTATTGTTATCCCAGCGGGTGATGTTGTTGTTGAAGCCACTATAACACGATGCTAGTATTTGGCAATCAAGACGTTCAGACGTCTATATAAAAATAACCTGCCTCGACAGGACAGCCAAAAGGACAACACAACATGAGTAATACCAAGATTCGCGTCGTCACCGGCCCGGCCAATTATTTTTCCCATACCGGTAGCCTTTCCAGGCTGGAAGATTTTTTCTCTGCCGGGCAACTCGCGCGCGCCGTCTGGGTTTATGGCGAACGGGCCATCGCCGCTGCCCGTCCCTGGCTGCCCGAGGCGTTTAATCTCACCGGTGCAAAGCATCTGCTCTTTACCGGACATTGCAGTGAAACAGATGTGTGCCAACTGGCAAAAGATGCGGGAGATGACCGCAGCATAGTGATTGGCGTGGGCGGCGGAGCACTGCTCGACACGGCTAAAGCGCTGGCTCGTCGGCTGAATTTGCCTTTCGTGGCAATCCCAACCATTGCCGCCACCTGCGCGGCCTGGACTCCCCTCTCTGTCTGGTATAACGATGCCGGTCAGGCACTGCATTTCGAAATATTCGATGATGCCAATTTCCTGGTGCTGGTGGAGCCGAGGATCCTACTCAATGCACCGGAGGAGTATTTACTGGCGGGTATCGGTGACACGCTGGCGAAGTGGTATGAAGCCGTCGTACTTGCGCCACAACCCGAAACCTTGCCACTAACCGTACGTCTTGGGCTCAACGGCGCACTGGCGATCCGTGACGTCCTGCTCGAAAGCAGCGAACAGGCGCTGGCAGATAAACAGCGCGGCGAACTGACCCAGGCTTTTTGCGATGTGGTGGATGCGATTATTGCTGGTGGTGGAATGGTTGGTGGTCTGGGTGAGCGTTACACTCGCGTGGCAGCAGCACATTCGGTACATAATGGCCTGACCGTGCTCCCACAGACGGAGAAATTTTTACATGGCACCAAAGTGGCGTACGGCATACTGGTGCAGAGCGCGCTGCTGGGACAAGACGATGTGCTGGCGCAATTGATTGCCGCTTATCAGCGCTTCAATTTACCTACCCGGCTGGCCCAGTTAGAAGTAGATATCACTAACCACGCCGAGATCGATAAAGTGATTGCGCATACTCTGCGCCCGGTGGAATCTATTCACGCGCTGCCGGTGACATTAACACCAGCAACCCTGCGTGCCGCATTTGAAAAGGTGGAGTCGTTTAGCGTGTGAGATGAAGAGCATTAACAGCAGCGTGCGCCGCCTTTCCCACCATAGCGCGCATCCTGCCGCTCACGGAAGAATTCCTCATAGCTCATAGGTGCCTGGTCCGGATGTGTGACGCGCATATGCTCAACATAATTGTCGTAATCTGGCACGCCAATCATTAATCGGGCGGTTTGGCCTAAATATTTGCCGGCTTTTGAGAGCGTTTCAAACATAGTAATTCCCTGTCGTACAAACGCCCTCCCCGTTCAGGAGAGGGCTTATTGGTTAAGAGAATTTTAGTGCGCGCCTTTCGCCTGCGCCACAATCTCTTCAACATTCTCTGGCATCGGTTCGTACGGTGTTTCTTTCGATGTTGGTTTGTCCTCTTTCAGTGCTGCCAGCGCTGTTTTGATGGAGAACAGACCCAGTACCACCACGACGACCATGAAGAAGACAGTCAGCCCGGCGTCAAGACGGTTGTTAAACACCAGTTGCGTGAGCTGTGACTGAGTATACTGCGCCGGAATGTTACCGCTGTCGATCATAGCCTGGAACTTGTTAGCGATAGCCAGGAAACCAATTTTCGCATCAGGGCTAAACGCTTTCTGCCAGCCAGCGGTCAGCGTACAAATCAGCAGCCACGCCGTTGGTACCAGGGCTACCCATGCGTAACGCTGGCGCTTCATCTTGAACAAGACCACGGCACACAGCATCAGCGCCATACCTGCCAGCATCTGGTTGGCGATACCAAACAGTGGCCACAAAGTGTTGATACCACCTAATGGATCCACCACGCCCTGGTGCAGGAAGTAACCCCAGGCCAGTACGCATAGCGCTGTCGCCAGCAGGTTAGCAGGCAGCGAGTCGGTACGCTTCAGGCTCGGCGACACCACGCCCAGCAAGTCTTGCAGCATAAAGCGCGCGGCTCGTGTACCGGCATCAACCGCCGTCAGAATAAACAGCGCCTCAAACAAAATCGCGAAGTGATACCAGAACGCAACATCCATCATGCCACCCAGCGCACCGTGCAGAATGTACGCCATCCCCACAGCCAGCGTTGGTGCACCACCTGCGCGGGAAATAATGGATTGCTCCCCGACCTCATTGGCGATTTGATGCAGAGTATCCGGGGTGATCGCAAAGCCCCAACTGCTCACTACCTGTGCTGCAGAAGCCACCACATCTACTGTACCCGCCGGAGCCAGCACCGCCATCGGGCTGTTCATCGCAAAGTAAACGCCCGGATCGATGATACAGGCGGAGACCAGCGCCATAATGGCGACAAAGGACTCCATCAACATCCCACCGTAGCCGATAAAACAGGCCTGCCCTTCATTCGCCAGCATCTTCGGCGTAGTACCGGAAGCGATCAGCGCATGGAAGCCAGACACCGCCCCACAGGCAATAGTAATAAACAGGAACGGGAACAGGTTACCAGTCCACACCGGACCGGTACCGTCAACGAACTTGGTTAACGCAGGCATGGTCAGCGTCGGGCGCATGATCAAAATACCCACCGCCAGGCCAACAATCGTCCCGATTTTCAGGAAGGTAGAGAGGTAATCACGCGGAGCCAGCAGCAGCCATACCGGCAGCACGGCTGCCACAAAACCGTAGCCCACCAGCATCCAGGTCAGTTGCACGCCGGTAAAGTCAAAGTACGGTGCCCAGGTCGGGCTTTCAGCAACCCAACCGCCGGAAATAATGGCAAATACCAGGAACACCAGGCCAATGACTGACACTTCACCAATGCGACCTGGACGCAGATAGCGCAGATAAACGCCCATAAAGATCGCCAGCGGGATGGTGAACGCCACGGTGTAGGTTCCCCACGGGCTGTGAGTCAGCGCTTTGACGACGATCATCGCCAGTACCGCGAGGATAATCACCATAATCATGAAGCATGCCACCAGCGCAATAACGCCTGCCGTCGGCCCCATCTCTTCTTTCACCAGTTCGCCAAGGGAACGGCCATCGCGACGGGTTGAAACGAACAGCACCATAAAGTCCTGCACCGCGCCCGCCAGAACTACCCCGGCCAGCAGCCAGATCATCCCCGGCAGATAGCCCATCTGCGCCGCCAGCACCGGACCGACTAGCGGACCTGCCCCGGCGATTGCCGCAAAATGGTGACCAAACAGCACTTTTTTATCGGTGGGAACATAATCCAGACCGTCGTTATGGCGCACGGCTGGCGTCATACGCGTCGGGTCAAGCGCCAGTACATTTTTAGCGATGTACAGGCCATAAAAACGATAGGCAATAAGATAGACACAGACCGACGCTACCACTATCCACAGCGCGTTGATCTGTTCACCACGGTTTAACGCAATATATCCCAGGGCAAATGCTCCCATGACGGAGAGCAATGTCCAGACGAGGTATTTCCCTGATTTGTTCATAGTTGTTATCCGTTTGCGTGTTCCAGAAAGATGTTACATTTTGTTTCTATAACATCTTTTCCGGATTTAACAACCTGACAACCACATAAACCCGAGACACTACTGACTATTTACATTGCATTGTTAACTAGATCACTTCATTTACCTGTTAACAATGCAATTTCATTTTACTCTGTCGGCAACTTCACCCCATCACCGCAGTTCCTAAACGACAGGTACAGCAGCGACGACCCTGCTCATCAAAAATCACGATTTCCCAGCTTTGGTTTTGACGACCGAGATGCAACGGCTGGCAAACACCACGCACTTTTCCCTGCGAAACCGCGCGATGGTGCGTCGCGTTCAACTCCGTGCCCACCACACATTGTCCGTCGCGAGTCATCAGGTAGCCCGCCATCGATCCCAGCGTTTCCGCCAGCGCCGCCGACGCGCCACCATGCAGCAGACCAAACGGCTGATGGGTACGAGCATCCACCGGCATTTCGGCTTCCAGTACATCATCACCCAGTCGGGTATAGTTGATACCTAAATGCGCAACCAGCGTGTTCTGACTGGTTGCATTCAGTTCATCAAGGGTTAAATGTCGTTTCCAGATCATCGTCATGCTCCCAGCGTAGAGCCGCCGTCCACCACGATGTCCTGCAATGTAATATGGCTGGCCAGATCGGAGGCGAGGAATAAAATGGTGTTGGCAATTTCCTGCGGACGGGCGATTTTCCCTAACGGAATACCGAGCTTAAACTGCTCGCCAAACCCACGAACACGCTGCTGTTCGGCGTCATCACTGACCCACAACGTACGCTGCATATCAGTATCGGTCGATCCAGGAGAAACCACATTACAGCGCACACGGCTGCCTGCCAGTTCCAGACCGACAGTCAGTGCCAGGCTTTTCAGCGCGGCTTTTGACGCCCCATAAGCACTCATACCGATCCGCGGCGTGTGCGCTGCATCAGAAGCTACGGTCACTATCGCCCCGCCCTGCTGGCGACGAAACTGCGCCATCGTCTGCTGAAACAGATTAAACGCGCCACCGACATTGACAGCAAACGTCTGCTGCCAGTCTTCCTGGCTCAGTGCGTCGGTTGGCCCCATACGCAAAATCCCAGCGGCATTGACCAGCACATCCAGCCGCTCACTCTTTTGCAACACGCGCTGGCACACCTCAGCCACCTGCCCGGCATTTGCCACATCCAACACTTCAGTGGCAAACGGGTACACATCCTGAGAAAACTCACGATCAAACCCTGTTACCCGCGCACCGGCGTCAACAAACGCCAGTGCCGTGGTGTAACCAATACCTTTACCTGCGCCAGTCACCCAGACAGTTTTACCTGCGAAATCAAACCCGGCCATTACTTCACCTCGCGGGAAAGCAGTTTCCACCAGGCGTCAATCGTCGGATTTTTCGCCAGCATCACGAAGTCGATATCGCTATGCACTTTACGCCAGCGTGCCGCCAGCGCCATCATACGCACTGAATCCAGACCGTAGTCGATTAGATTTTCATCATCCATCGGCTCATCGGACTCATCCAGCAGCGGCAGAATAACGCTGCGTAGTGCCTCTTTACTGGTGGGAACAGGTGCCGGCAATAACTCCTGCGTCATCACCACGCGACCGGAACGCCCTGCCACATATTTCAGCGACATCATGTGTTCGTCACGACTAAAGTCCGCCAGCGCATCGGCCACCATAAACGGCTTGATATCGCGCATAAAGGCATCCGTTGCCGTAGTCATACACCCGATATGGGAATAAACGCCGGTAATAATCAGCTGATTACGTCCGGTCTCTTTCAGCATCTGTTCCAGCGGAGAGCGATGGAATGCGCTGTAACGCCATTTCACCAGAATGGTATCCGCTTCGTCCGGCGCCAGCGCATCAACGATTTTTTGCTGCTCAGGCGAGCGTGTCAGACCCGGTCCCCACATATCATTAAGCAGGGCCCGATCTTCATCACTCTGATCTTTCGGCTGTGCGGTGTAATAGACGGGGATATTGTGTTCTTTGCAGTACTGGCGCAGCGCGGCGATGTTCGCCACCACCTGCTTCATCATCGGGCAATTCTCGCCCCAGAAGCTGATAAAGTAATCCTGCATATCGTGTACCAACAGCGCAGCACGCTCTGGTTCAAACGCCCAGTCGACTTTGTTCACCGGAACATCAAGCGCTGTGGGCAGTGCATAAGCCTGCAGTTTAGGAATCGCCATCTTTTATTCTCCTTCAGGCCAGTGAGCGTGATGCCAGCCACTGACGTAATTGTTTTTTATCCACTTTACCGACCGGGGTCAGCGGCAATGACTCAACGCACTCCACACGGTCCGGTAATTTGAACTCCGCCACGCCCTGCTCGCGCAGAAAACGACGTACCTGTACCGCACGCAGCGGCTCTTTAACCACCAGCCAGGCACAGCTTTTCTCACCCATCAGCTCATCATCCATACTGACCAGCGCAGCGTGGATCACCGCCGGATGACGCAGTAACAGGTTTTCAATCTCTTCCGCGGCGATCTTCTCCCCACCCCGGTTGATCTGATCTTTCTCACGCCCTTGCACGGTGATGTAACCATCCTGATCGATAGAGATCAGATCGCCGGAGCAATAAAACCCGTTAGCATCAAACGCGCTGGCATTGTGCTCGGGGCTTTTGAAATAACCACGGAAAGTGTACGGGCCACGCGTCATCAGGCGTCCTGTTTCGCCCTGTGGTAAAGGGTTACCATCAGCATCCGCTACCCAGACTTCATCATCCGGACACATTGGCCGCCCCTGGGTATTGATGATGCGTTCCGGGCTGTCGTCCAGACGGGTGTAGTTCACCAGCCCTTCCGCCATACCAAAGACCTGCTGCAACTGGCAGCCAATTTCCGCCGGGATACGTGCCGCCAGCGTTGCGGAAAGTCGCGTCCCCCCCACCTGAAGCAGCGTCAGGGAAGCCAGTTGCGCATTGCTGCCCCACTCTCCAATCGCCTGTAGCCAAAGACTCACCGCAGGCGGCACCAGCGCCGTAACGTTAACCTGATGCTTTTCGATCAGCGGGAAGCACAGCGTCGCGCTCGGATCGGCCGCCAGTACCACGGTTCCACCCGCCAGGAATACGCCCAGCGAACCTGGTGAACTCATGGCGTAGTTATGCGCCGCCGGAATAGCGCACAAATAACGCGTTTGCTCAGTAAAATGACAAATCTCATTACTGCGACGCACGCTGTAGTAGTAATCGTTATGAGTACGCGGGATCAGCTTTGGTGTGCCGGTGGTACCACCGGAAAGCTGGAAATACGCCACTTCATCGGCAGGCGACGGCGTGGCGCTAAAATCAGCAGCAGGCTGGCTTATCGCATTTTGCAGGTTGTGCTCACCCTCATCATTGAGCAACAGCACCACGCGCACGGAGTTGTGCTGCGCTACAAACGTGTTCAGAAAATCGTCACCGGCGAACAGCGCGTGCTGGAGATCGGCAATCAGCAGCGCTGGCTCAATTTGTGTCGCATAAGCATTAAGCTCTGTTCTCTGATGGCTGAACAATGCAAAAACGGGCGCAACACCCAGCTTAAGCAGCGCAAAGAAAGTGATATACAACTCGGCCACATTGCCCAACTGCACCAGCGCAGTTTCTCCGGGTTTGATCCCCTGACGACGCAAACTGCAGGCGAGATTGTCAGCCGCCTGGTTAAGCTGTCGGTAACTAAGATGGCGTTCCCCATCAATGACTGCCGTGTGATCACTGTCGGCATGGCGGGTTAAAATGTCAGTCAGTGGCAGATCCTGCCAGTAGCCTTTTTCACGGTAGCGACGGGCAAATTCTTCCGGCCAACGGGTGAAAGGAATACTCATCATCACTCCTTAGAGCCTGTCAATAAGGCGTATATTGTTGCAGCCAGTTTGCCCCTGGGCAGTGCTCACAATCCTCACGTACTACAAGTACAATCCGGTTGCTCCGCGCTGTCCGTGTCCAAACTGGCAAATAAAATAACCTGATGGACCAGGCTCTTAATGCAGTCCAAAAACATTCAACATAGTCGAAAGCTTGGCGCCAGTTTCGCGCCACTCCGCAACAGGAGATGAGGCAGGGACAATTCCGGCACCAGCGAAGAAACGCACCTGATTGCGCAGCAGTTTCGCGCAACGGATCGTGACCACCCATTCGCCATTACCTTCGGCATCACACCAACCGACGATGCCGCCAAACAGTTCACGGTCAAATGGCTCCAGTTCCGCGATCAATTTCGTGGCGACCTGATGCGGGAAGCCGCTCAGCGCAGGTGTTGGGTGCAGCAGGCATGCCAGCGTCAGCGCATTCTCCTGGGCGTTGGCTTTACCTTCAAACGGTGTACCGAGGTGCCAAAGCGTTGGTGTCGTCACCAGTTGAGGAGATGACGGGAGTTGCAGTTCACTACTGCGTTCGCGCAGAACCGTTTTCATCGCCTGCGTCACCAGTTCATGTTCATGTCGGTCTTTCTCGGAGGCCAGCAGGCGGATACCCGCTTCCCGATCCAGTACATCATCCGGCTGACGACGAGCAGAACCCGCCAGCGGCAGTGAGCTAAAATGTTCGCCTTCTTTACGTAACAGCAATTCAGGGCTGGCCCCGAGCAGGACGCCACCATCTTCTAATGGCACATGGAAGTTGTAGCTCGCCGGATTTTGCGCCACCAGACGTTCCAGCAGCGCACCGCTGTCAATGACAGCATCCGTCTCGATATCGATCAGGCGTGACAGCACCACTTTGTCAACTTCCGGGGTTGCCGTCAGCGCTGCCGCCCGGGAAACCATCTGTTCAAAAAAGTCCTGTTCCGGGATCGATTTACGCTCAATGACGCTCAGTGACTGATGCGCGGTAAAGTAACGTGATGATTTTTGCTTCTCCGTGCGGGAGAAAGTCTGCCATGACTCAGGAATAAACAGTGATGACGGCTGGCGGGTGTCAAAAGGAATAGCTCCAACCATGATGGGGTTTGCGATACCGTGCGATTTAGCATCGGCAAACAGTGCGTGCATTTTCTGTTGGAAAGGGCTGTCTGGCGAATCGCCATCAATTGCCGGTTCCGCATAGCGGGCAAAGCATCCTGACGTCGTAAAGCTACGATACGGCGACATAAAGAAAAAATTGTCGGGAGCGAGAGTTGCCATAGTCTGCGTTTTTTCCTCGGCCAGTGACGTATCCATATCATCCTCCAAAAAATGATAAAGGTTTTAATAATGATTATCATTTATATTTTCGGTCGCTAACCTAAAAGCAAAGCGACAGCATGTCAACTCTTGCGGTAGCACAATGTGCGACTTAGGCTTGCATACCTGTCCCGTAACAATGAAAATGAGAAGCATTAACTACATTGATAACAGGAAGCTTATTTGTGAGACTCCCCGCTTTTTACCGCACTGCGCTCTTACTGGTTGGACTGTCTATTTCAGGAATTTCTTTAAGTCATGCCGCTGACTGGCCGCGTCAGGTTACCGACAGCCGGGGGACGCACACGCTGGAACAAAAGCCTCAACGTATTGTTTCCACCAGCGTCACTCTGACCGGCTCTCTGCTGGCCATTGATGCGCCCATCATCGCCAGCGGCGCTACCACGCCAAACAATCGCATTGGTGACGCTCAGGGATTTTTACGCCAGTGGAGTGACGTGGCAAAAGCCCGCAAGCTGAGCCGCCTGTATATTGGTGAACCGAGCGCCGAAGCCGTCGCGGCACAAATGCCCGACCTGATTCTGATCAGCGCCACCGGAGGAGATTCCGCCCTCGCGCTCTACGATCAACTTTCCACCATTGCCCCAACGCTTATCATTAACTACGACGACAAAAGCTGGCAGTCACTGCTGACGCAGTTAGGTGAAATCACCGGTCATGAGGAACAGGCAGCGGCGCGTATTGCCGAGTTTGATAAACAACTGCTGGCGGTCAAACAGCGTATTACCCTGCCGCCGCAGCCTGTTAGCGCACTGGTGTATACCGCTGCCGCGCATAGCGCCAATCTGTGGACACCAGAGTCTGCGCAGGGCAAGCTGATGGAACAATTGGGATTCACGCTGGCACCACTGCCTGCCGGACTGCACACCAGCCAGAGCCAGGGTAAACGTCACGATATCATCCAGCTTGGTGGTGAAAACCTGGCGACAGGTCTGAACGGTGAAGCGCTGTTTCTGTTTGCGGGAGACAGCAAAGACGCTGACGCCATTTACGCGAATCCCCTGCTTGCACACCTGCCTGCAGTGCAAAATAAACGCGTTTATGCGCTGGGAACCGAAACGTTCCGTCTGGATTACTACAGCGCCACACTGTTACTAAAACGTCTCGCTGGACTGTTTAGTTAAGTCGAAGCCGCTTTACATCATTGCCGGGTGAAGGCTTTGCCTTACCCGGCTTAGGGCACAGGTCAGATAAACCCTCAGGCGATATCGGGTTCTGGCGGTGCCTGACGGAATCGACGTAGTTCCCCCAGTAACAGCAGCAATAACAGGCCAACAATTACCAGACCAAATCCACTGACGCTCGCCGATGCTACCGGCGTCATCATCGCGCCCAGGCCGCCTAACAGCGCCGCACCAATGGCATCTCCGGTCACATTTTGCGCGGTCCACAAACCGTTAATTCTCCCGAGCATCGCTTCCGGCGTCTGCGTCTGTAACATCGTGTACTGCAACAGAGAACTGACCGCGCTCAGCCAGCCGAACAGCGCCAGGCAGATAACGCCCAGCGCCCAGACCGGCATCAACGCAAACAATCCGATGGCGAAGAAAGAGGCCACAGTAGAGGCCAGCATAATTAAACCAGGGCGAACGCTGTGCGCCAGTTGCCCACTGGTCAATGCCCCCACTGCAGCACCCAGCGGAATGGCGGCATACAGCAGACCAATCTGTGCTGCAGACATCTGCCAGCCGATGGCCAGCGCGGGGTAAAGGACACGCACCGCACTGGCCATCGTCAGAAGGCCGCCAAGCAACGCAATGCCGCCGATCAGCGGGCTGGCGAGCAGAAAGCGAAACGCCGCCAGCAGCGATTTGAGCGGGTGTTCACGTGGTTGCGGTGGCGGTGGCAATGCAGGAAGACTGAGCAGCGGTAGCAAGGTAATAAAGGTTCCCGCGGCTGCCAAGCCATAGTTCCACTCAACGCCGCCGGTGGCGAGTAATACCCCGCCAATCATCGGTGAAATAACCGACCCGAGACGTACCGTTAGCATGGTAATCGCCCCGGCCTGCATCAGATTTTCACGCCCAACCAGCGCTGGAGTCGCCGCCAGCAGCGCCGTCACACCCAGCGAGGCAAAAAAACCGTCCCATAAGCCCAGAATATAAATAGCCAGCAGTGAAGGCTCCGGGAGTAGCGCATTCAGGCACAGACCAATAAACCCGATACCACAGGTTCCGCGTGCCAGCAGGATCACCTTTTTGCGCTCATAACGATCGGCCAGTACACCACCAACCATCAGACCAATAAACATTGCGCTACCGGTTAACGTCACCGACAGACCGACCTGCCAGGTAGACTGGGTCATCATCTGGATCTGTACCGGAACCGCGACGCCGAGTAGCCCCAGAGAGACGATGGAAATAAAACGGGCAAGAAAGACTGCGCGAAATGCAGGATGAGTCTTTAACAGGCTGAGATTCAGCAGCCAGGGTTTTCTATTCATTACAAAGCCTTAAGATACATGCTCTCATTGAGGTCGCAGCCTGAAGAATGAGGTGCATACCTGTTTTTTTAAATATCCATTCTGTGGCTGCACATGCTAACATACCCAAATAAGATCGATAACGATAATTACTATCATTATCAGGGAAGTTGATATGTCATGCTCTGTTTCCGTGACACGCGCCTTTGCCGTGCCCGGACTATTGTTATTACTTGTTCTCTCCACCGCATTAAGTCTGGTTATTGGCGCCAGGTCGATACCTGCGTCTGTGGTTCTGGATGCGCTGACCGGCACCTGTCAAAGTGCTGATTGCACCATCGTGCTGGATGCGCGACTTCCGCGCACGCTGGCAGGACTCCTTGCAGGCGGTGCGCTGGGATTGGCTGGCGCATTAATGCAGACGCTCACACGTAACCCACTTGCCGATCCAGGCATTCTCGGTGTCAATTCCGGGGCCAGCTTTGCCATTGTGCTGGGTGCATCGCTGTTCGGTTTTTCCTCCCCGCAAGAGCAGTTGCTGATGGCATTTTCCGGAGCGCTGGCCGCGTCGCTGATTGTGGCATTTACCGGCAGTCAGGGTGGAGGACAGTTAAGCCCGGTGCGTCTGACGCTGGCAGGTGTCGCGCTGGGGGCAGTGCTGGAGGGATTATCCAGCGGTATCGCCCTGCTCAACCCGGACGTCTATGATCAGCTGCGTTTCTGGCAAGCGGGATCGCTGGATATTCGTAGCCTGCAAACGTTGAAAGTGGTGCTGGCTCCGGTGCTTATTGCCGGTGCTGTCGCGTTGTTTCTGAGCCGTTCCCTGAACAGCCTGAGCCTGGGAAGCGACACCGCTACCGCGCTGGGTAGCAAAGTCGCCCGCACCCAACTTATTGGTCTGTTGGTGATTACCGTACTGTGCGGTAGCGCAACCGCTATTGTCGGTCCTATCGCCTTTATCGGCCTGATGATGCCACATATGGCACGCTGGCTGGTGGGAGCCGATCATCGCTGGTCGCTACCAGTGACCCTACTGGCAACCCCCTCTTTGCTGCTGATTGCCGATATCATCGGTCGTCTGATTGTCCCCGGCGAATTGCGCGTCTCCGTAGTCAGCGCGTTTATCGGCGCACCGGTACTGATCTTCCTGGTCCGGCGTAAACAACGCGGAGGTGGTGCATGATGCATTTTCCCCGCAGATTACTTATCAGTTGTCTGCTGCTGATTGTGGGCTGCCTCGCCGTCGGATTGTGGAGCCTACGTAGCGGCGTCGTAACGCTGGAAACCCAACAGATTATTGCCGCTCTGCTGGGCGATGCGCCGCGCAGCATTACACTGGTTGTGACCGAATGGCGTTTACCGCGCGTATTGATGGCGCTGTTGATTGGTGCGGCCCTGGGCGTTAGCGGCGCGATATTCCAGTCGCTGATGCGTAACCCACTGGGCAGTCCGGACGTAATGGGCTTCAATACCGGAGCCTGGAGCGGTGTTCTGGTAGCAATGGTGTTATTTGGTCAGCATCTTACCGCTATCGCGCTGGCGGCGATGCTCGGCGGGATCCTGACCTCACTGGTGGTCTGGGCGCTGGCATGGCGTAATGGTATCGACACTTTCCGACTTATCATTATCGGTATCGGCATTCGTGCCATGCTGGTGGCGTTTAATACCTGGTTGCTACTGAAGGCGTCTTTAGAAACCGCGTTGACGGCTGGATTGTGGAACGCCGGATCGCTCAACGGTCTGACCTGGGCTAAAACCTGGCCTTCTGCACCGCTGATTATCGTGATGTTAGTGTGTGCCGCACTGCTGGTGCGCCGTCTGCGCTTGTTAGAAATGGGCGATGACAGCGCCTGCGCGCTGGGAGTCAGCGTAGAACGCTCGCGTCTGATGATGATGCTGGTTGCGGTTGTTCTGACCGCTGCAGCCACTGCGCTGGCTGGCCCAATTTCTTTTATTGCACTTGTCGCACCGCATATTGCCCGTCGGCTTAGCGGCACGGCACGTTGGGGATTAACCCAGTCAGCACTGTGCGGCGCATTGCTACTGCTGATGGCCGATTTATGCGCCCAACAGCTATTTATGCCTTATCAGCTTCCGGTTGGCGTTGTCACCGTAAGCCTCGGCGGTATTTATCTTATCGTCTTGTTAATTCAGGAGTCCCGCAAAAAATGACCGAATCAGTAGCCCGTTTGCGTGGCGACCAGTTAACGCTGGGTTATGGCAAATTTACCGTGGCAGAAAACCTTAATGTGTCGATTCCCGACGGCCACTTTACCGCAATAATTGGCCCTAACGGCTGCGGTAAGTCGACGCTGTTACGCACGTTAAGCCGCCTGATGACGCCTGAACACGGTAAGGTCTGGCTGGACGGGGAGCATATTCAGCACTACGCCAGTAAAGAGGTCGCGCGCAGAATTGGTCTGTTAGCACAAAACGCCACCACGCCTGGCGATATTACCGTACAGGAGCTGGTTGCCCGCGGTCGCTACCCGCATCAGCCGTTATTTACCCGTTGGCGCCAAGAAGATGAAAACGCAGTGGCAAATGCTATGCAAGCCACGGGCATCACCCACCTGGCGGCACAAAGTGTGGATACCCTTTCCGGTGGACAGCGTCAGCGCGCATGGATAGCGATGGTGCTGGCACAGGAAACATCCATTATGTTGCTTGATGAGCCAACCACCTGGCTGGATATCAGCCATCAGATCGATCTGCTGGAACTGCTGAGCGAGCTAAATCGTGAGAAAGGATATACGCTGGCCGCTGTTCTGCACGACCTTAATCAGGCCTGTCGCTATGCCACGCACCTGATTGCACTTCGTGATGGAAAAATCATTGCCGAGGGTGCGCCAAAAGAGATTGTCACGGCGGAACTCATCGAAAAAATCTATGGATTGCGTTGTATGATTATTGATGATCCCGTTGCAGGAACACCGTTAGTAGTGCCGCTTGGGCGCAAGAAATAACGGGATGTAGTGTATGGCGACATTTCCGCCGCCATACAAAATCACTCACACCAACGACTGCCCCAGGAATTCTGCATTGTGTTTACGATGCATCATGGCATGTCTCAGCAACACCCCACCGCACGCTATCATTCCACCAAGCAAAGCTGCCAGAATAATGATCATCGATTTAGCCGGTCCATCTTTTTTCACCGGTAGTGAAGGTGAACGTTGATATTTAAACGGCGTAAAATTGACGTCATTCACATTCGTCGATAACAGCTGTTCAACGTGATATTGGCGATTACGTAATTCACCGTTAATTTCCGCAACATCTGTTACCGATTTTTCTATTTCTAATTTACGCGTAATGCCATCAGCACCCAATGAAATAGAGAAATCAGGGTCATCCTTCACCGCCTGGCCATTGCTGTAAACGGGTTTTTTAATTCCCGCAGCATTAGCAATCTCCAGCGAGTAGTTTAGTCGCTGAATATTCGCTTCCAGTTGATTCTTGAGCCTTACCCGATCCATTTCGAGTCTTTCTTTCTCAAAGCTGGTTTTAATGGCCAGTTTGTTGCGAATATCCTCAAGCGTTTCTTTCTCAGTAAGATCGGAAATGTACTGGATATAGCCGGTCAGTACCGCCTGTGCTTCTTCTGCTAATGGTGCAGTAAAACTCAACGTCCATGCGGTATAGAGCGCGGTTTCATTTTTTTTACTCAAATTGCTGTCAACCGCTGTCATTTTTTCACTGAGCCTTACGATCGCCCGATGAAGATCCATTTCGTCGAAATCGGCACCCTTCAATTGTTCTAATACATAGGGTGAAGAGCGCAGATATTCTTCCAAAAGTAATGGAGACTGGAATTTTTTGATAAACAGGTTAAACACATCCCCACGACTGACGCTAATGTCCATGTCGAGCACACGTAATTTGGTTAACGTATTCTCAAGTTCCTGCCACTGAACAGGTTCTGCTGGCGTTACAACCGCCTCGCTGGTCCATTTTTGAGGAAGCAGAAAAGACACCAGAAGGCCTATGCAGGCAAATGCGAAAACGGTAGCGATGATTTTCGTCCTGGCTCGCCATAAAATCTCGATCAGGCCCACTAAATCAATTTCATTTCCATTTACTGTGGTTTGAGGATAAGCAGTGAATTCCGAATCTCTATCTTGCTTTATATTGAGTGATGACATTCTGTATAACCTGAAATCTTTGCCAAAAGAAAAATACTTCCTTAGCCGGAGTCTAACAGCTACTCAGAATTATCTGAAACAATCTTTACACGTAAATGCCTACCAAATGTTGTATTAGAAATTAATATCCTTTCCATTTACGTTTGAGACAAACAAAAAAACACACAAATTAATAACATATTTTTTACATTATGGGTTTATTCAAATACCTCCCCCCAAAATTATTCGAGTTGCTTGAAGCCAGCAACTTATCGAACCCCCAGTCACTTACCTGATAAGTGACTGGGGTAACCAACACCCAAACAACTTGAAGTATGACGGGTATCTATCGCAATGCTGATTTGTTTACCGCTTATTGATCAACGCATTTATAACGGGACCTATCCTTTCAAATGCTGTCGGGGAAATAATATCGACATGCGCACAATCCTGGCTATATACCGCTAACTCCCCAACCCACGGAGCCCAGGCTGTTTGCGGATCGGCCTGGCGCGTTTTCTCGGCGACAAATAACGTTGCTCTGCCATCAAATTTTGCGCTGTGCGCCGTAGTTAACAAACGAACCGCATCGGCGTAATTACCTTCGATAGCGCTGAATAATGCCTCCGAAGCATTCCCTTGTTGTGCAGCAAGAAAGGCCTCACGCTCACGATCGATTTCCGCCAGCACGGCAGGATCCAATCCATTAGCCTCTTTTTCCTGCCAGTTTTGCGTCTCCGGTGGCCAGGTATCCAGCAGGCCAAGGAACGCGACGGTTTCCCCCCGAGCTCGCAAACGCGCCGCAATGCCCTGTGCCAGCGTGCCACCCAACGAGTAGCCCAACAAATAGTAGGGACCATGAGGCTGTTGGTGCAGTAGCGTTGCCAGATGATGTTCACAGACCTCGTCGAGGTTTTCCGCCGTCTGCATTGGCCCATCCGGTCGCGGCGACTGGATGCCAATAATTGACCACTGCGACGTGAGATAACGCGACAGCACGCTAAATTGCCAGGCAAAGCCCGATGCCGGATGGAAGCAGAACAGCGTCGGACCATAACTATCGCGCAACGGTAGCAACGCTTCAAACCCCAGGCGCTGCGACTGTTCGTCATCAGCGCCGTCCAGCAATGCGCTCAGTTGTCCGACTGTGGAGGCAACCATAATCTGCCCCGGCGTAACCTGACGCGCAAAGAGCTGGCTCAGTTGCGCTGCCAGCTTCATTGCCAGCAACGAATGGCCACCAAGCGCAAAGAAGTCAGCGTCAACATCATTGACCTCACAGGCCAGCAACGCTGAGAAGGCCTGGGCAATCATTGATTCCGTGCCAGGCTGCGGCGCGCGTCCTGGCGTTCGAGCCGCTAACTGCGGCATTGGCAGCGCTTTACGATCCAGCTTACCGTTAGCGCTAAGCGGCAATTCAGCCAGTTGTAACAGGACCGTCGGCACCATATGCGCAGGCAGTTTCTCGCGCAGACGCTCCTGCAAGGCAGGAATATCTAATGGTAAACCCGATTGAGACACCAGATATCCCACCAATTGTCGCGCATCGCCACCTGTCGCCGCTGCCTGGTTGAACACGCAAGCATGGGCAACAGCATGTTCAACATCGGGTAGCATCTGCATCACCCGGTCAATCTCGCCCAGCTCAATGCGCTGCCCGCGAATTTTTAGCTGGTCATCACTACGCCCAAGATACTCAACCGCTCCAGACTCAAGCCAGCGCGCCACGTCACCGGTACGATACATACGTTCACCCGGCGCAAACGGATCGGCGATAAAACGGCTCGCCGTCAGATCTGGTCGCCCCAGATACCCTTGCGCCAGTTGGATCCCCGTCAGATACAGATCCCCCGCTACGCTGACAGGCACCGGACGCATCATGGCGTCGAGGATCCGCAAGCCGGTGTTCCAGACCGGATAGCCAATCGGCACGCTGTTGCCGGTCACTGCGGCGAGTTCTTCACCCCAGGCCGGATACCAGCTCACATCGACTGCTGCTTCAGTTGGACCGTACAAATTGTGCAGCGGAGCATGCGTCAGTTGTTCCCACTCGCGGCATAACTCTGCCGGCAGGGCTTCACCGCTGCAGAATACCTGTTTCAGCGTGGCGCAGCTCTCCCGCGCCGTTTCCGGCGTCAGCGAAGCGACAAAAGCCGCCAGCATTGACGGCACAAAGTGCGTTGTCGTTATGCCATATTGCGCAAAGAAATGTTGCATCGCTATCGGGTCACGGTGAGCCTCAGGCTCAGCCATCACCAGTTTTGCACCGGCAATAAATGGCCAGAAAAACTCCCATACCGAAACATCAAAACTGCATGGCGTTTTTTGCGCCACCACATCGTCTGCCGTCAGCGGATAGTGATTTTGCATCCATAGCAGGCGGTTAACGATAGCGGTCTGCCCTACCATCACGCCTTTTGGTCTGCCCGTCGATCCGGAGGTGAAAATGATATAGGCCGTATGGTCTGGTTGTGATAACGCCAATGGCGTGCAATCGCGTGCTGGCAGAGGCGCGTTGTAGCACAGGCTTTCCAGCCCAGGAATATCGCTAAAGCGCGCCAGCTGTTCATCGGTAGTAATTAACAGCGTGGGTTTAGCGTCTTCCAGCATCATCCGCAGACGATCGTCCGGGTATCCGGTATCAAGCGGTAGCCAGGCGGCTCCTGCTTCGACAATACCGTGCAGCGCCAGCGTAAGGAAAACGGAACGTGGTAAGGCCACCGCCACGCTGTCTCCCGGCCGCACGCCGTGTTCGCGCAGAAGTTTTGCCAGCGCAACCACCTGCTGGCGCATTTCGCGATAGCTGAACTGATAGCGGGCATCGGCCAGCGCCGGGGCATCCGGTGTTTTATCGCTTTGTGTCGCAATCAGCGCACTTAGCGTAGTGGACGGGATCTCAACTTCAGTATCGTTAATCTTCGCCAGCTGTGCGTGTTCTGTCGGCAGCAGCATCTCTGCCTCGCCGCAGCACAGCGCCGGATTTTCAGCAAACTGGTCGATAAGACCTGCTAAACGCGAGGCATGCTGTGTCAGCGTGGCTTCATCGTAACGCTGTTTATTTGCCAGGATTTCAATGCTCAGGCCACCATTTTCATCCGGAAATAGCGCCAGTTCGAGATCGTTAACCGGCCCCGTCGCCAGCGTATGGGTTTGCGCCTGTACACCGGGAATGTCTAACTGATAGTCGAAAATTTTCACGTTCAGTACAGGACCAAACAACGGCTCCTCACCGGCGGCTCGCCCGCTGTCACGCACAATTTGCTCCGCATCGTAGCGCTGATGTCGGCGCATTTTCTTTAGCTGCCCGGCAAGGCGTTTCGCCAGTTCAGGCAGGCTTTCCGCCGCATCAAGACTGACGCCGAATGGCAGAACATTCAGTACCGGACCGGTTGCCGTTAACGCTGCTGACCCCATGCGTCGCATGAAGATAAACCCGGCGGCATAATCCATCCGGCTGCATAAACGTCCCAGCCATAATGCAACCAGAGCCAGTGCTAAATCCGCGCGCTGAACGTCGGGCATACGAGCGGCAAGCTGACGGAATGAGCCGTCATGTGCTGACAATTTCATGCGAATAATATCCGCAGTGGTCGCCCGTCCCGGCAGCGGTTTACTTGACAGCGATGCCGGCGGCGGTAACTGCCGTCTCTGCTCGTTCCAGAAAGCGCCATCGCGTAGATACGCGTCACTGTCGCGATATTGTTGATACTCTTCCACCACTTCGACAAATGGCGTAAAAGGCGAGTCAGGCGTCTTTTCGCCACGCTGCCATGCGCTGTAGATTGCGACTATATGGCGGGTAATTGCCGGGAAACTGAAGCCATCGACCAGCAAGTGATGGTAACGCTGATACCAATACCAGCGGTTATCTTCCACCTGAATGAGCTGATGAAAGACCAGCGATTTCCCACTATCGACGCGTAAGTCCTGCTGCAGATCGGCCTGCATTAACGCGCATGCAGCCTCATGCGGAGCGGATTTTCCGCGCAGATCGATAATCTCAGGTTCGGCAAAAGTCAGAGCAGGATCAACCCATTGCCAAACATCACCGTTATCTTCAGTAAAGCGCATGCGTAGAGTATCGGCATGCTGCTGTCCCGCAACTACGGCCTTCGCCAGCAACGGCGCATTCAGTTCCCCGGTTAATTCTGCGTAGTGCGCTACGCTCCATGCCGAGGGTAATGTGGAGAGTTTTTCTGCCATCCAGATACCCGGCTGAGCCGCAACTAACGGTAAACGCTGAGTCATTCTGCCTCCTGTCGATCGGCATAATTTGCAGGCGTCAGCGTGGTCCAGTGCGCCTCCAGCCATTGTTGACATACTTCCTGAGATTGCGGTTCGCATATAACCTGCCAGCCAACAGGAAGTGAGCACTGCTGCGGCCAAAGGCTAAACTGACGTTGTGGGTTTTGCAGAATGTAAAATTGCCCCTGCGGGTTATCGAAGGGATTACTGAATTCCATACTCAACTCCTGTCGTGGAACATCGTCCGGTTAAATCGTGTCGATAAGCGGTTGCCAGAGCGTCATCAGCCCCTGCATCAATCCGCCGCGCCAGCAAAGCGCATCGTGTCCACCATCAACCTGACGCCAGAAAAAAGACCGTGAATCGGGAGGGAACTGGGCGTAAAGCCTCTGATTCGCGCAAAAAATAATCGGTTCGCGAGTACCGGCTTCCAGAACAATACGCAGGCCACGAGCGCTTAACACTCCCGCCTTTAGTTGTTCAATAATCACCCCATCCTGATGACTATCACGATGAGGCCACCAGTAGGAGCCGGACTGGCTGAGCACGCAGCCAAAACGTTCGGGCCAGGTCAATCCGGCGTACATCGATGACAATCCGCCAAAACTTTGCCCGGCCACCACGGTGCGCTGCGGGTCATCGCTGAACGCGGTAGTCGCCTTCACCAGTGGCAGCAACTCCTGCTGTACTGCCAACCAAAAATCCGCATTACACGGCAACTCATGGCTGCGATGAGACGTGTCGATGGCATCGATCAGGAGATAAACGGCAGCTGGAAGCTGATTGCGCTGAGTAAGTGAAGTCAGTGCTGGCCAGACGGGCATACTTTGCGCCCAAAACTGGCCATCCAGCAGAATAGCGAGCGGGCGATCCTCAGGGCTGGCCTCGCCAGTGGTAAATACCCACACGCGTCGCGTATTACCCAGCCGTGCGCTACGCCATTGCAGGCATATCGCGGGTGTGTCAGGGGGTTCAGGATAATCCCAGCCTGGCTGGACGGGCGCATCAGGCATTTCCAGCGCCGAAACCGCATGACCACGCCCGCCTTGCCAGCTTTGGGGATTGAGGGGATCGGCAATCGCCTGCGGCAACAGTTGGCGCCAACCTTCCCGAAGAGTCGCTCTGTCTGGCGTATCACCAGCAGATAACGCGGCAAAAATATCGTTTCGTTCAGAGGGGATAAAGCAGTAGCTACCGCGCCAGTGAGCGCTCATAGTGGTGCTCCAGCACCAAACATTTGTACCATCAATGCGTTGCATCGACTGGGGAATGGCATTTTGATGGTGATCGGTCACACCGGTAATGTAGACCCACACATGACGAATTGCCGACGTTTTCTCCGTTCCCTGCGGATCACGCCACCAAAAGGTCACACGGTAATCACCGCTATCCTCGCGCACCCACTCAGGGCCTTGTTTTGACTGCCACCACGCTTCGCTTCCCATCATTAACGTCGTCACCGTCATAACCCCATGTTTATTGTGCAATTTTTTATTTAGGCGTGAAATATATTGATAATATTATTGATAACTATTTGCATTTGCAATAGCGTATTACCGCGCTGTGGGAAGCGCGCGCATTATTTCACCACTTATAAACCGACCTGGCGCTGCGAACTTTTCTGGAATGGATAGTTTTCGCAGATGCGGGCGACATCAGGCCTGGTGCTTCAAAACGGCACATTGGTACTCGTGGCTAAAAGAAAGCAGGACATACAATGAACAACAAGATTCATTCACTGGCCTTATTGGTCAATTTAGGTATTTACGGGGTAGCACTGCCAGCAATGGCAGAAGATAACACCGACAGCGCCGCCGTCTCTCATGAAGACACCATCGTCGTCACTGCCGCCCAACAGAACCTGCAGGCGCCAGGCGTTTCAACCAT
The DNA here is from genome assembly GCF_947057495.1 of Citrobacter sp. Marseille-Q5395. Lineage (NCBI taxonomy): Bacteria > Pseudomonadati > Pseudomonadota > Gammaproteobacteria > Enterobacterales > Enterobacteriaceae > Citrobacter > Citrobacter sp. Marseille-Q5395. The sequence goes on from NZ_CAMSEL010000009.1 coordinate 202,246, forward strand.
CACTGCTGATGAAATCCGTAAGAATCCTCCCGCTCGCGATGTCTCGGAAATCATCCGTACCATGCCTGGTGTTAACCTGACCGGTAACTCAACCAGCGGTCAGCGAGGTAACAACCGTCAGATCGATATTCGCGGTATGGGACCAGAAAACACCCTGATCCTGATCGACGGTAAGCCAGTCACCAGCCGCAACTCCGTACGTCAGGGCTGGCGCGGCGAGCGCGATACCCGTGGTGATACCTCCTGGGTACCCCCGGAAATGATTGAGCGTATTGAAGTACTGCGTGGCCCTGCTGCTGCACGCTACGGCAACGGTGCGGCGGGCGGCGTGGTGAATATCATCACCAAAAAAGGCAGCAACGAATGGCACGGTTCCTGGGATACCTATTTCAACGCCCCGGAACACAAAGACGAAGGCTCGACCAAACGTACCACCTTTAGCCTTAATGGCCCGATGGGTGGGGATTTCAGCTTCCGCCTGTACGGTAATCTCGATAAAACCCAGGCCGACGCATGGGATATCAACCAGGGACATCAGTCAGAGCGTACCGGCACCTATGCCAACACGTTACCTGCCGGTCGCGAAGGTGTGATCAACAAAGACATCAACGGCGTTGTACGCTGGGATTTCGCTCCACTCCAGTCACTGGAACTTGAAGCCGGGTATAGCCGCCAGGGCAACCTGTACGCTGGCGACACCCAAAACACCAACACCAACCAACTGGTGAAAGATAACTACGGTAAAGAGACCAATCGTCTGTACCGTCAAAACTACTCCCTGACCTGGAACGGCGGCTGGGATAACGGCGTTACCACCAGCAACTGGGTGCAGTATGAACATACGCGTAACTCCCGTACGCCGGAAGGTTTAGCCGGGGGTACAGAAGGGATCTTTGACCCGAACGCATCGCAAAAATATGTTGATGCCGATCTGAACGATGTCATGCTGCACAGTGAAATCAGTATTCCGCTGGATCTGCTGGTTAACCAAAATCTGACGCTCGGTACCGAATGGAACCAACAGCGTATGAAAGACATGCTGTCCAACTCGCAAACCTTTATGGGCGGCAACATCCCTGGCTTCAACAGCACCGATCGTAGCCCGTATTCCAAAGCGGAAATTTTCTCCCTGTTTGCTGAAAACAATATGGAGCTGACCGACAGCACCATGCTGACACCGGGCCTGCGTTTCGACCATCACAGCATTGTGGGCGATAACTGGAGTCCTTCTCTGAACCTGTCACAAGGTCTGGGTGATGACTTTACCCTGAAAATGGGGATCGCTCGCGCCTACAAAGCACCAAGCCTGTACCAGCTCAACCCGAACTATATTCTGTACAGTAAAGGTCAGGGTTGCTATGCCACCGGAGCCGCCAGCGGCATTGGTTGCTATATGATGGGCAACGATGATCTAAAAGCAGAAACCAGTATCAACAAAGAGATTGGCCTGGAGTTCAAGCGCGATGGCTGGCTGGCCGGCGTAACCTGGTTCCGCAACGATTACCGTAACAAGATCGAAGCCGGTACCACGCCATTTGACAGAACGTCCATCACCAATAAAGGCAAGACAACTTACACCGATATCTATCAGTGGGAGAACGTGCCTAAAGCGGTGGTCGAAGGTCTGGAAGGGACGTTGAACGTACCAGTGAGTGAAACCGTTAACTGGACGAACAACATCACTTACATGCTGCAAAGCAAGAATAAAGAGACCGGCGAGCGCCTGTCGATTATTCCAGAATATACGCTGAACTCTACCTTAAGCTGGCAGGCTCGCGAAGATTTGTCATTGCAGTCTACCTTCACCTGGTATGGCAAACAGCAGCCGAAAAAATACGATTACCAGGGTAAACCGGTTACCGGCAGCTCCGCAAATGAGGTGAGTCCGTACAGCATTGTCGGCCTGAGCGCGACCTGGGATGTAATGAAAAATGTCAGCCTGACCGGCGGCGTGGATAACGTCTTCGACAAACGTTTGTGGCGTGCAGGTAATGCCCAAACCACTGGCAGCACGACCGACGTTTCTTATATGGCAGGCGCAGGTGCGTACACCTATAACGAACCGGGTCGTACGTGGTACATGAGCGTTAACACGCGCTTCTGATAATATTTTTCCCTCTCCTCCTGGTGAGGAGAGGGAATTTGTCAAAGACAATGCGCACAACACACACACCACTTCCCTTTGCAGACCACACGCTGCATCTTGTCGAATTTGAGCCCGACAGCTTTCACGAGCACGATTTACTCTGGCTCCCCCATCACGCACAGCTAATCTCTGCCGGACGGAAGCGAAAATCAGAACACCTGGCGGGGCGTATTGCCGCAGTCCATGCCCTGCGTGAATATGGCATCAAAAACATCCCCGGCATCGGCGACCGTCGCCAGCCCCTGTGGCCAGAAAGTTTGTTTGGCAGTATCAGTCATTGCGAACACACGGCGCTTGCCGTCGTATCTTCATATCCGGTTGGCGTGGATATGGAACGCATTTTTACGCCACAAACCGCAGCGGAGCTGGCAAGTAGCATAGTGACTGATGAAGAAAAAGCATGGATGGTAGAGAGTGGACTGCCCTTTGAACAGGCGCTCACACTGGCTTTTTCCGCCAAAGAGAGCGCCTTCAAAGCGACCCCAGCTTTACAACAGGTAAACGCCGGGTTTTTGCAATATCAAATTGTCAGCGTTCAGAAACAGCAGTTGCTCCTGCTGACACCCGCCCGGACATACCGTGTGCAGTGGCTGTTTTCAGATAGCTACGTTATCTCCCTGGCGGCAGATTAGTATTCAAAGTATTTCACGTGCCAGAGTGGCAATCGCCTGCGCGTCAAATCCGTGGTACTGACGCAGCCAGCCACGATCGGCTGCTGCTGCATACTCACCATCAGGGATCCCTAACCGCCTCAGAACCGCTCCCTCCCCTGCTTCTGCCAACACTTCTGCCACCAGACTTCCCAGACCACCATTAACGTTATGCTCTTCCACGGTAATCACCGCTTTACAGCCCTGTAATGCAGATAAAAGCGCTTTCGTATCACACGGTCGAATTGAAGGTACACTGACCACCGTCGCCTGAATACCGGAATCAGCCAACAGCGCGGCAGCATCAACGATTTCATGCACTGTCGAACCTGTCGCCACCAGCGCTACATTGCCTCCTTCACGCAGCGTCACCACCGCCCCTGGAACAAAACGATAACTCTCGTCATGGAGCTCCGGAAGTGCTTTCCCGTCAAGACGGATATAAACCGGCCCCTGATAACCGATGGCGTAGTCGATAACCTGACGACATTCACGCGGCGAAGATGGGGCAAAAATCTGAATGTTGCCGAAGCCACGCATAATGGCAATATCATCAATCGAGTGGTGAGTACTCGCCAGCGGACCATAGCTGGCACCCGCGTTAAGACCAAATAACTTCACATTAGTATTGTTGTAACAAACGTCGACCTTAATTTGCTCATTGGCACGTGAGATCAGGAATGGCGCGGCATTACAAGTGACAGCCACCTTGCCGCCGAGGGCCAAACCAGCCGCCGTTCCAACCATGCTTTGCTCGGCAATCCCCACATTCACCAAACGCCCTGGAAACTGCTTAATGAAGGGGGCGATTTTTGCGGTTGATGTAGAGTCGGCGACTACCGGCACCAGATCGACACCACGTTCTACTGCGTCAATAAATGCCTGGACCATAACGTTTGCGAGGTGCTCTGCATTACTCATCTTTCAGTTCCTCCAGTGCCAGTTCAATCTCTTCACCTTTCGGTACGCGGTGGTGCCATTCGGGGCGCCCCTGAATAAAGGAGATACCTGCGCCTTTCGTGGTATTGGCAATAATGACATTAGGTTTCCCCTCCTGCTTCAGGCCATCCAGCGCAGCGACAACAGACGTCATGTCATTCCCCTGACATTCCATAACATTCATGCCAAAAGCCAACCATTTATCTGCCAGAGGATCGGTATTCATAATTTCTCGGGTCGGCCCAGCCAACTGGAGATTATTTTTGTCGTTGATAATGATTAGATTATCCAGACCATAATGAGCCGCAGCCAGTGCCGCCTCCCAGTTACTTCCCTCAGCTAGTTCACCGTCACCGGTAATTAAAAAGATACGGCGGGTGCTGTTGCTCTTCTTCGCTGCTAACGCCAATCCGACCGCAACAGGTAAACCATGGCCCAACGCGCCTGTATTCAGTTCAATGCCCGGTGTTTTCTGGCGAACGGGGTGTCCGGGGAGATGGGAATTGGCATGTTGATACGTTTCCAGCCAATCGATGGGGAAATAACCCGCCTCCGCCAGGACACAGTAGTAACACCCGACCGCATGCCCTTTAGACTGGATATAAACGTCGCGCTCTTCATCATTGATACGATCCGGGGCAACATTAAGAATTCGGAAATAGAGCGCTGTCAGCAGTTCGACCTGAGAGAGGTCTGCGCCAGTATGTCCCCCTGCAGGGCTGTTAGCATTCAGTCTAACGATGTGGCGGCGTACAGCTCGCGCTTTGCGCTCAAGTGTCTGGACATCATAGTTGTAGGGATTCATTTAATACCTCTGAATTTATTTTCAATATGGAATATTTATTCCATCAGGGACTAAAAAAACCAGAAATCCCCAGGCGTTGCATCACAAGGCTTGCGCGCTGCGTCATACTCAGGAACATTCTGCCTCCTTACCGCATGCAAACTGATGCCGGGTAATATTCAGTTGACCTGAAATCATCATGAATATATATTCATAGATGACTCTTTATTCAATTATGCGACCCATTTTCCATTTTTGTCCATAGCTGTTTTTGAGTATTGGTTAAAGTTAGAGCTTTATCACACTTAACTGTCTTCATTTTTCGCGTATGATAAAACACTCTAAGATAATGGCGGTACGTAAATGATTTTCGGGGAAATATATGGCTAAGCAGGATGAACAACGGCTATTGGTTAAAATCGCAACCCTTTACTATCTTGAGGGACGCAAACAATCCGATATTGCTCAGCTTCTCTCGCTTTCTCAGTCGTTTATATCCCGAGCCATCACTCGCTGCCAAAAAGAAGGTGTGGTAAAAATCAGCGTCGTCCAGCCCTCAAATATCTTCCTGAATCTTGAGAAAGGCATCGAAGAACGCTACGGGCTGAAGCAGGCAATTGTGGTGGATACGGAAGAGGATGCCAGTGATTACACCATCAAGCGGGCCATCGGCTCTGCCGCCGCACACTACCTGGAAACACGCTTGCGGCCCAAAGATCTGGTAGGGGTATCTTCATGGAGTTCAACAATCCGCGCCATGGTTGATGAAGTCCACACCCAAAATCTTAAAGCAGGCGGCGTTATTCAACTACTGGGTGGTGTAGGACCTAACGGTAACGTACAGGCTACCATTCTGACACAGACACTTGCTCAACATTTGAACTGTGAAGCCTGGTTACTTCCATCACAAAGCATCGAAGGCTCGGTCGAAGAGAAAAATCGCCTCATCGCCAGTAAAGACGTCGCTGACGTCATTTCTCGCTTCGATAATGTCGATATCGCTATTGTTGGTGTCGGTATTCTGGAACCTTCTCAGTTACTGAAAACCTCAGGTAACTACTATCACGAAGATATGCTGCAAGTCCTGGCCGATCGCGGTGCCGTTGGCGATATTTGTCTGCACTACTATGACAAAAATGGTCAACCGGTATTAACGGATGATGAAGATCCGGTTATCGGTATGGCCCTCGACAAAGTGAAAAAATGTCCGAATGTGGTGGCACTGGCAGGAGGAACGGATAAGGTTGCCGCGATTAAGGGTGCGCTGAATGGCGGCTATATCGACGTTCTGATCACCGACTATCCTACCGCCCGCATGTTGATAACAGGCTAATCTTAACTTCCAACCAGGCCTGTGTGTTGTGAGCACCTGACACAAAGGCCATCATAAAACTCTTTAATTTCAATAAACTGAAAGGATTCACCTTCTCATAATTTTTGCTGCGAGTGGGTATTCCCTGGTCAGGCTAAGTGTGATTACCAGCACAATTGATGATTTTTTCTGTAGCTCAACAGCCAGATTGTGGCTAAGGTATTAAATAAATAATCAATACCGAATATATATTCACAAGTTAAAGATTCGATATGTCACAACTGAACCTGATGAAGTAATGACGCGACAATGAGGGAGAATTTCCCTACAACGCCGGGACGCAATGTGACTCAGGAGATAATCTATGTGTGCAGCGAAGAAAGAGTTCATTATTGCGCTGGATGAAGGCACGACCAATGCGAAAGCAATAGCGCTTGATGATCAGGGCAATGTCGTCGCAAAGTTTTCCCAACCACTGGCCATTCATACTCCGCGAGAAGGTTGGGTTGAACAATCCGGCGAAATGTTGATTGACGCTTCTATTGACGTCATTGCCAAAGCGGTGAATCACGTTGGGGCAGAAAACGTGGCAGCACTGGCGATCAGTAATCAGCGAGAAACCGCGATTGGCTGGTATCGTCATACAGGTAAACCACTGAATTCAGCCATCACCTGGCAATGTACCCGCAGTGCAGCTTACTGCGAGGCACTGCGCCAGGATAATAAAGAGCAGTTGATTAAAACAACGACAGGCCTGCCAATAGCCCCATTGTTCTCAGCATCTAAAATGCGCTGGCTGCTGGAATCGGTGACTGATGGCCCACTGCTCGCGGAACAGGGACTAATTTGTCTTGGAACAATCGATAGCTGGCTGCTGTGGAACTTAACCGGTGGTGAAGCTTTCTCCTGCGACTATTCCAATGCTGCACGCACACAGTTACTCAATCTGCACACCGGAGAGTGGGATGACACCATGCTGTCATTGTTCCATATTCCTCGCACCGCATTGCCGGAAATCAAACCATCGAGCGGGTTATTTGGTCACACCCGTGGACTGAATGGGATCCCGGACGGCATTCCGGTGATGTCGATGGTCGGTGACTCACACGCCGCTTTGTTCGGCCATGCTCTCGGTGAGATGGGATGCGTTAAGGCCACGTACGGCACAGGTTCTTCTGTAATGGCTCCGGTGAAATCCGCGCAGAGTGATATTGGTGCGCTGGCTACCACTATCGCCTGGCACGATGGCGACAGCATCATTTACGGCCTTGAAGGAAATATTCCACACACCGGCGATGCAGTTGCGTGGATGGCGGAAAGCACCGGACTCAGCGAACTGCCTGACGCCGAACTAACTCACGAGCTGAATACCCTTCCAGAGTCTGTTGAATCAACGCTCGGCGTGTACTTTGTCCCTGCCCTCACCGGGCTAGGCGCGCCCTGGTGGAATGACAGCGCCCGCGGCGTTATCTGCGGACTCAGTCGGGGTGTAAAGCGGGCGCATTTAATTCGCGCCGCGCTCGAGTCGATTACTTACCAAATCGCCGACGTCGTGGTCACTATGCAACAGCATAATGATTTTAGCCTGTCAGCATTGATGGTTGATGGCGGACCAACCAGGAATGACTGGTTAATGCAATATCAGGCAGATCTATTGGGTTGCCCCGTGATGCGCAGCGATGTACCGGAACTTTCGGCCATTGGCGCAGCATTACTGGCGCGTAAAGCACTTCACCCTGGATCGCTCACTGATTTAAAAGCCTTTTTAACCGTACACAGCAAATTTCAGCCCGACATGGCCCGTCATCACCGTCTGCAAAAAAGGTGGCAAGAATGGCGTCATGCGGTAGACAGAACATTATGGAAACCGGCCTCGTCCGTCTGACGCCTTACCAGGGAAAATACGTGACGATTTTTTACCAACGATAAAAGGAGAACTCCGGCCCATAAAAGAATTAAGGCTTTACGTTGTTTCACCGTACCCGACAATAACAACACAGAGAGAACATTGTCATGAAATTACGTTTAACGCTGCTCACCGCTGCAACCCTGACTGCTTTGTCTTTTACTGCCCATGCCGCAGATAAAGGGACAATCATGATTATGGTTAACTCACTGGATAACCCTTATTACGCCTCTGAGGCAAAAGGTGCCAGTGAAAAAGCGCAAGAGTTAGGTTACAAAACCACGATTCTTTCGCACAGTGAAGATGTTAAAAAACAGAATGAATTAATCGATACCGCCATCGGCAAAAAAGTCCAGGGTATTGTGCTGGATAATGCAGACTCAACCGCCAGTGTTGCGGCAATTGAAAAAGCAAAAAAAGCAGGTATTCCTGTCATATTAATCAACAGGGAAATTCCGGTTGATGATGTTGCGCTTGTACAAATCACCCATAATAACTTCCAGGCTGGTTCTGAAGTGGCCAACGTATTTGTTGAGAAGATGGGCGAAAAAGGCAAATATGCCGAATTGACCTGTAACCTGGCTGATAATAACTGCGTTACTCGCTCTAAGTCCTTCCACCAGGTTATTGATCAGTTCCCGGACATGACCAGCGTCGCCAAACAGGATGCAAAAGGTACGCTTATCGACGGTAAACGTATTATGGACAGCATTCTGCAGGCACATCCGGACGTTAAAGGTGTCATCTGCGGTAACGGTCCTGTAGCGCTTGGCGCCATCGCCGCGCTCAAAGCAGCCAACCGTAGCGACGTTATTGTCGTTGGCATTGATGGCAGCAACGACGAACGCGATGCGGTAAAAGCAGGAACACTACAAGCCACGGTGATGCTTCAGGCTCAGGCGATCGCTGCACAGGGCGTCACGGACCTGGATAACTACCTGCAAAATGGCGTAAAACCAGCTAAACAACGCGTCATGTTCCGCGGCATTCTCATCACTAAAGATAACGCAGATAAAGTACAGGATTTCAATATCAAATCCTGATCTCGGGTTATTGCGCCTCTCGCGAGGCGCAAAGGAGAATATTATGACTAAAAAAGCCTGGCTGGCGCTGGCCGTATTGACCGTCGGAGGATGTCGCATCGTCTCTCAGCAAGAGCTGGCGGATCTCAAATCTCCACCAAACCCAAATATGGCGAATATAGACCAAACGTGGCAAAGCAAAATTGTCCCACAAATTGTTGGACAGGCTCGTCCGGTAGCTGAATTAATGGCCGCGTTGCAAACCGAGCCAGACATTGATAGCGCCTGTAAAAATCTTGGCTACCGTTCCCAGGAAGAAAACCCCTGTATCTTTTACGTGAAAGTAGAGGGGCCAATTAGTCATCTTGATACCACTTCCCGCAGTGGAAAAATGACTATCACGGATAAAAGCGGCAGCAATATTATCGTACAGATAGGCCCAACCCTGCGTGGTACGCAATTACGCGATGCCTATAAAGGTGCCAGCTATGGCGACTTCAACGACCAGGTATTATTTGGCGAATATGGTCGGGCCATTAACGAACAAGCGATAAAGATGATTCAAGCGTCGCAACTTAAAACTGGTGAATTAACACAAGTCTATGGTGTTTTTTCTGCATGGGATATTCCGCAAACGCTCCCGGATATTACACCGGCAAAAATAGAAAAGATGAGGGGACAGTAAAATGCAACAGCAAGATATCGTCGCTCCCCATCCAGTCGAATCAGAAGTTATTATCGAAACCCGCGATCTGTCACGCGTCTACCCTGGGGTAGTCGCATTAGATAGCGTTAATTACCGGGTATATCGTAATAAAGTAAACGTGCTGATCGGAGAAAATGGTGCCGGTAAATCCACCATGATGAAAATGCTTGCTGGTGTTGAAAGCCCATCGTCCGGTCAAATCTATCTGGACGGCAAGCCAGTTTCCCTGAACTCAACTCATCAGGCTGAAAAACAGGGTATTAGCATTATTTTCCAGGAATTGAATCTATTCCCAAATATGAACGTCATGGACAACATCTTCATGGCTAATGAGTTCTTTCAGAAAGGGAGAATTAACGAAAAGTACCAGTATGCATTGGCTAAATCTTTACTGGAAAGACTTGAGCTGGAAGTTGATCCGTATACGCCCCTGGATGAACTCGGGATTGGCCACCAGCAACTGGTTGAGATTGCCCGTGCCCTTTCAAAAGATACGCGCGTTCTAATTATGGACGAACCAACGTCAGCCCTCAGCCAGTCTGAGGTAAAGGTGTTGTTCAATGTGATTGAGCAGCTCAAGCGGCGTGGCGTTACCATCATCTATATATCTCATCGTCTTGAAGAACTGATGGAAATTGGTGACTACATCACTATCTTCCGTGATGGTCGATTTATCAGTGAAAGAACGGTCAGCGATGCCAGCATTCCATGGATCATTGAGCAAATGGTTGGCGATAAGAAAAAACATTTCGATTATCAGCCTGCACCAAAAGGTGACACGATCCTTTCTGTTCAGGGACTCACAGCGCTCCATCCCAGCGGCGGCTATAAGCTCAATGACGTAACATTTAGCTTAAGTAAAGGTGAAGTGATTGGAATCTACGGTCTGCTGGGCGCAGGACGTACAGAACTGTTCAAAGGCCTGGTTGGACTGATGCCTTGCCAGAGTGGGAATGTTCAGCTCAACGGTGAATGCATTAATAAAGCCCACTTTCAGTCCCGACTGAAAAAAGGGCTGGCGCTGGTACCAGAAGACAGACAGGGCGAAGGAGTCATTCAGATGATGTCAATTCAGTCCAACATGACGCTGTCTGACTTCAGCCTGAAAGGATTTCGCCGTGCCTGGAAATGGCTCAACCCGCATAAAGAACAGGCCAGCGTGAAGAATATGATCCAGCAGCTGGCCATCAAAGTCAGCGATCCCGAGCTGCCTATCACCTCATTGAGTGGAGGCAACCAGCAAAAGGTTGTGCTCGGCAAAGCATTAATGACGCAACCACAAGTGGTCTTCCTCGATGAACCTACTCGCGGCATCGATGTAGGCGCCAAAACTGACGTATATCACCTTATCGGCAAAATGGCTCAGCAAGGGCTGGCGGTGATGTTCTCCTCATCAGAGCTGGACGAAGTGATGGCGCTGGCGGACCGCATTCTGGTGATGGCCGATGGCCGCATTACCGCAGATGTCCCTCGCCATGCGGTCACTCGCGAGAAATTGATCGCAGCTTCTACACCTCAAGATTAATCAGGCTGGAATCCATCATGAACCAGAAATATATGATTTATATGTACCTGCTGAAGGCCAGAACGTTTATCGCTCTGCTGCTGGTGATCGCATTCTTCAGCGTGATGGTACCGAATTTCCTGACCACATCTAACCTGCTGATTATGACCCAGCATGTTGCGATCACCGGGTTACTGGCGATTGGTATGACGCTGGTGATCCTGACAGGAGGCATTGATCTGTCAGTCGGAGCCGTCGCCGGGATCTGCGGCATGGTCGCCGGAGCCTTGCTTACCAATGGACTGCCCATCTGGGGCGGCAATATCCTCTTTTTCAACGTGCCAGAAGTTATTCTCTTTGTCGCTATCTTCGGCATCATTGTTGGATTTGTTAACGGCGCGGTAATCACTCGCTTCGGAGTTGCCCCCTTTATCTGTACCCTCGGCATGATGTACGTCGCCAGGGGTTCCGCCTTGCTGTTTAATGACGGTAGCACCTACCCCAACCTTAACGGTATAGAAGCACTGGGTAACACGGGATTTGCCACGCTGGGTTCAGGCACGCTACTGGGGATTTATCTGCCCATCTGGTTGATGATTGCTTTCCTGATATTGGGCTATTGGATCACCACCAAAACCCCGCTTGGTCGCTATATCTACGCTATCGGGGGGAACGAATCTGCTGCGCGCCTGGCTGGCGTACCTATCGTAAAAGCGAAAATCTTCGTGTACGCCTTCTCCGGGTTGTGTGCCGCTTTTGTCGGTCTGATTGTGGCATCGCAACTGCAAACTGCACATCCTATGACCGGAAACATGTTTGAAATGGATGCCATTGGAGCCACCGTCCTGGGCGGAACCGCTCTTGCTGGCGGACGCGGACGGGTATCTGGCTCCATTATCGGTGCCTTTGTAATCGTCTTTCTGGCGGATGGCATGGTGATGATGGGTGTCAGCGATTTCTGGCAAATGGTGATTAAAGGCGTTGTTATCGTCACTGCTGTGGTCGTCGACCAGTTCCAGCAAAAGCTACAGAACAAGGTCATTCTGATGCGTCGCCATGAAGAAAAGCAGACGGCGGCACCCTCGGCAAACACGATATCCAGCTAATCAGCATCATTCCGCCGGGCATCTGATGCCCGGCTTATACAGGGGAAAGAAATATGCAACGTGATTTTCATGGTAAGACAATCGTCATCACAGGCGCATGCCGGGGAATTGGAGCCGGTATCGCCGAACGTTTCGCCCGAGACGGCGCAAATCTGGTGATGGTATCCAATGCCGAACGTGTCCACGAAACGGCTGAACAACTGCGTCATCGTTACCAGGCCGACATTCTGTCTTTGCAGGTTGATGTCACCAATGAGGCGCAGGTGCAATCACTGTATGAACAGGCCGCCGCGCGCTTTGGCACCATTGATGTATCCATCCAGAACGCAGGTGTTATCACTATCGATTATTTCGACCGCATGCCGAAAGCGGATTTCGAAAAGGTCCTCGCCGTAAACACTACCGGTGTGTGGCTCTGCTGCAGGGAAGCCGCAAAATATATGGTTAAACAAAACCAGGGCTGCCTGATTAACACGTCCTCCGGTCAGGGACGCCAGGGTTTTATCTACACCCCGCATTATGCCGCCAGCAAGATGGGCGTGATCGGTATTACTCAAAGCCTGGCGCATGAGCTGGCACCGTGGAATATCACCGTCAATGCTTTCTGCCCGGGAATTATCGAAAGTGAAATGTGGGATTACAACGACCGCGTATGGGGAGAGATCCTTAGTACCGATGAAAAACGCTATGGTAAAGGTGAACTGATGGCGGAATGGGTTGAAGGCATTCCCATGAAACGAGCGGGCAAACCTGAGGATGTCGCCGGACTGGTCGCTTTCCTGGCCTCTGACGATGCTCGTTATCTCACCGGACAAACCATCAATATCGATGGCGGCCTGATTATGTCGTAACGCCCGCAAGGGTATTCGCAGGGAGAGTCATCACTATGATCGCAAAAGATTTTGCTCAACAACTGTTTAACCTTGAAGGGCGCGTCGCTTTCGTGACCGGCGCAGGCAGCGGTATTGGTCAGACTATCGCGTATGCCCTCGCCAGTGCGGGTGCTAGCGTAGTTTGCTTTGACTTGCGCGAAGACGGCGGACTAAAAGAGACCGTCAATAATATCGAAGCAATTGGCGGGCAGGCAGCACTCTATTCGGGCGATGTCCGGCAGCTTAACGACCTGCGCGCCGCAGTTGCGCTGGCGAAAGAGCAATTCGGTCGTCTGGATATTGCAGTGAATGCGGCAGGTATCGCTAACGCCAATCCCGCGCTGGAAATGGAGAGCGAGCAGTGGCAACGCGTAATTGACATCAATCTCACCGGCGTATGGAACTCCTGTAAAGCCGAAGCAGAATTGATGATTGAATCCGGCGGCGGTTCGATCATCAACATCGCTTCCATGTCCGGGATTATCGTTAACCGGGGACTTGAACAGGCGCATTACAACAGTTCCAAAGCAGGCGTCATTCATCTCTCAAAAAGCCTGGCGATGGAGTGGATTGAAAAAGGTATTCGCGTGAACTCAATCAGCCCAGGCTATACCGCCACGCCGATGAATACCCGTCCGGAGATGGTTCATCAGACACGGGAATTTGAAAGCCAGACGCCCATTCAGCGAATGGCTAAGGTGGAAGAAATGGCAGGCCCGGCGTTATTTCTTGCCAGCGATGCCGCCTCATTTTGCACCGGTGTAGATCTGGTGGTGGACGGCGGCTTTATCTGTTGGTAAATGCCAATTCGCCCGCAGATATCACAAACTGCGGGCGTTAACTTAAATCGCTCTACATGCCACCAGCGTTTTTCGCTGTCGCCCTTTTTCGTCAAAGTTTTCCGGGGCCAGCCAGCGCTGCAAAACGGCGTCACATTGCGGCCACTCGCCGTCAATCATCGATAGCCAGTCGCTGTCGCGATTGCGTCCCTTACGCACAATCTTCTGCCGAAAGCGTCCTTCGTGAACAAACCCTAAACGCTCCGCCGCCCGACGGGACGCGACATTCAGCGAGTCACATTTCCACTCCACGCGACGGTAGCCCATAGCAAATGCCTGGTTCAGCAACAGCCAGATGGTTTCGGTGCCCAGCACCGTATTTTTCATGCGTGGCGACCATGTCACATGACCAATTTCCACCGAGCCGTTTACAAGATCGATCGCCATAAAACACACCAGACCCACGGCACGTCCTGAGCGTAAATCAATCACCGCATAGGGAACCAGCGACGCATCTGTTGATTTCCCCATAATCCAGCGCACGGTCTCCTCAACGTTCGATGGACGTGTGCTGGCAAGCCAGGTCCAGTCACGTTCATCAGGAGCCTGCGCGTAGGCGTCAAACAGATCGGCTGCATGGCTGTCGGCATCCAAAGGCTCAAGACGGCAATAATGCCCTTCCAGCAAAATCCGAGTCAGTGCTGACGCGCCATTCCAGTCTGGAAGTGCGTCTCCTACCGTCTGCCCATAAACATTTATTTCCGGCACAGTTCACCCCTGTATAAAAAGTAAAAAACAGTTATAGCATCGGCCATTTTACGGTCAAAGCGCAGGTGCGCGATTTCTGACACTGAACGAAGAACCCCCTGCCCTTCTATACTGATTAAAAATCAACGCAGAAGGGAAAGCGCTATGTCACTACCCGATTTTCACGTCTCCGAACCGTTTACGTTAGGGATTGAACTGGAAATGCAGGTGGTCAACCCTCCAGGTTTCGATCTGAGTCAGGACTCTTCTCGGCTGATCGACGATGTTAAACCACAACTCACCGCCGGAGAGGTGAAACACGATATCACCGAAAGTATGCTGGAGATGGCGACCGGCGTCTGTCGCAACATTGATCAGGCAGCGGCGGAATTTTCCACTATGCAGCAGGTCATTATGCGATCTGCCGGTAAATACCACCTCGAAATTTGCGGCGGGGGTACACATCCCTTTCAAAAGTGGCAGCGCCAGGAAGTGTGTGATGACGAGCGCTACCGGCGTAACCTGGAAAACTTTGGCTATCTCATTCAGCAGGCGACTGTGTTTGGTCAGCATGTCCACGTTGGCTGTGAAAACGGTGATGACGCGATTTACCTCCTGCACGGCCTGTCGCGGTTTGTTCCCCATTTTATTGCACTCTCAGCCGCCTCACCTTACATGCAGGAAGCCGACACACGATTTGCCTGCGCGCGCCTTAATATTTTCTCCGGATTTCCCGATAACGGCCCCATGCCATGGGTTAAAACCTGGCAGGAATTTGAAGGACTGTTTCGCCGACTGTCCTGGACCAGCATGATTGACAGCATTAAAGATCTGCACTGGGATATCCGCCCAAGCCCACACTTTGGCACAGTAGAAGTTCGGGTGATGGACACCCCGCTGACCCTTGACCATGCCGTTAATATGGCAGGATTAATTCAGGCCACCTCCCACTGGTTATTAACCGAACGTCCGTTCAAACACCAGGAGCGTGATTACCTGCTTTACAAATTTAATCGTTTTCAGGCCTGCCGTTTTGGTATGGATGGGGTATTAACCGATGTGAACACCGGGGATCATCATCGTCTGGCGGATGACACGCTACGGCTGCTGGAAAACGTTGCATCCTCGGCGAAAAAAGTGGGCGCTACCAGCGCGATTACCGCCCTACGACAGCAGGTGAAAAATGGTCATAATGAAGCGCAACAGATGCGTGATTTCGTCGCGAAAGGCGGGTCATTAAGCGGTCTGGTGAAGAAACATTGTGAGATCTGGTCTGGGCTTTAAGCAGGGTTTGCGTTAGCGGAAGATATCCCGGACAATGGGTTTTTAACTCAAGTTTAACAATGTTATGAAACACCCGCTTGAATCACTAATGACCGCCGCCGGGATCCTGCTGATGGCGTTTCTTTCCTGCCTGCTGCTACCTGCGCCCTCGCTCGGCCTGGTGCTGGCACAAAAGTTCGTCGCCGCCTTTCATTTAATGGATCTCAATCAGTTTTATACTTTGCTGTTTTGTCTGTGGTTTTTACTGCTGGGGGTGATTGAGTATTTTGTTCTGCGCTTCATCTGGCGACGCTGGTTCTCGCTGGCAGATTAATCCCGCGAGAACCCTTGCTGCGCTAGTGGGTGCGACTGTGATTTTCTTTACGATAAGCGCCGGGCGGCTGGCTAAACGTACGAGTGAAAATCCGTGTAAAAGTCTGTTGTGAATCGAAGCCATACTTCAGACAAATATCGTACACCTTCTGGTCGGTATCACGCAGGTCACGCGCCGCCAGTAATAGCTTACGTTCACGGATGTAACGCCCGAGGCTTTCACCTTTGTACTGCATAAACAAACGCTGCAAGTGCCATTTTGAATATCCCGCGTGGCGGGCAATATCATCAATGCGCAATGGTTGATTTAAATTATCATCAATCCATTCGACAATTGTTTCGATAACCTGAGCAGAAATCGTCATCGTCATCTCCCTGTGTTCATTGGGCCGTTTGCTGCCACCAGGCCGTAAACTGTTGGTCTGGTTCGGACAGTACTACCTGCTCACCCAGCATAGGCGTCAGCAAACGGTAATCTTTGAGGCGACTGGCAAGCGCCAGGCGTTTGTAGGGATCGTCCCAGGTGTGTTTTGCCAGAACGAAGCGACCGGCATGTCCCGGTAAAACGGCTTTCGCACGGAGATCCGCTGCCGCCTGCGCAGTCTCTTCCGGCATCATGTGGATAAACTTCCAGTCCTGGTCATATTGACCATTTTCCATGATGGCTAAATCGACCGTACCAAACTGCTCGCCAATCGCTTTAAAATGCGGTCCGTAGCCGGAGTCTCCGCTGTAATAAACGTTCTGTTCTGGCGTTTCAAACATGAAACTTGCCCACAGCGTTTGATTACGTTTAATGCCTCTCCCCGAAAAATGGCGCGCCGGCAGTACATGGACAATCAGTGAATCAGTCACTCTGACGGACTGATTCCAGTCACGCTCCTCTATTATCTCGCTGTTCATTCCCCAGTAACGCAGGTGTGAACCAACGCCAAGCGGGGTAATCACCCGTTTAATCTTTGGCATCAACGCCTTGATGGTTGCATGATCCAGATGGTCATAGTGGTCATGTGAGATGATCAGCAAATCGATTTCCGGCATGTTCTGCGCCGTCCACGGGTAATCCCCGACAAAGGCTTTATTCAGAAACGAAAACGGCGCTGCGTAATTGCTGAACACCGGATCAATAAGGATTCGTTGGCCAGCCAACTGTAAGTACCACGAGGAGTGGCCCAGCCAGACCAGGGTATCTTGCTCCGGTGATAAACTCGCGAGATGGGTCGCCACCAGCGGTAGCGGCTGTGCAGGCCGCGCATTTTCACGTTTAGCAACCAGAAACTCCCACCACGCCGCCAGCATACTTTTGTTGCCGGTATAGCCCGGTGTAGGCACCTGGTTATGAAACTGTCCATCACGATAGTGTGGCGACTGTTCAACCTGGCTTAGTTGTGCCCCTTGCGGCGCCTGACCAAATCCAGCATTGAGTACGAATGGTAAACTTGCAGTAGCGGCAATGAGCATAATAACAACCACACAAACTGTGAGACGCTTCATATCCTGACCTTAAACGCGCCTCCTTTCCGTTGGTTTGCGCGACTGACTCTTGATTATGAGTGAGTAAGCACTCATTATAGAAATCGAAAGTTCGCCGTCAAGATGATTTTCAATCTTTGACATTCGCCGTTGCGGTACTGCAAAGGCCGTGATTCAATCGTGTTTTTTACAGACTTAAGGGTAAAGTGTAGTGGCTCGTCCGAAGAGTGAAGACAAAAAAATGGCATTACTGGAAGCTGCAACCACAGCATTTGCACAATCTGGCATTGCGGCCTCTACCGCCGTCATTGCCCGTAATGCAGGGGTTGCGGAGGGAACGTTGTTTCGCTATTTCGCGACAAAAGATGATCTCATCAACGAGCTTTATCTCTATCTAAAGCACGATCTCTGTCAGTCGATGATGGCTAATCTGGACCGTTCGGTGACCGATGCCAAAACTATGACTCACTACATCTGGAACAGCTACATTAGCTGGGGTTTGAATCACACTACCGGGCACCGTACCATTCGCCAGCTTGCCGTCAGCGAGAAAATCTCCAAAGAAACCGAACAACAGGCTGACGATATGTTCCCGGAACTACGCGATCTTTGTCATCGCTCCGTGCGGCCCGAGTTCATGTCTGACGAGTATCGCGCCTTCGGCGACGGGCTTTTTCTGTCGCTGGCGGAAACAACAATGGAATTCGCCGCCCGCGATCCTGCCCGTGCAAATGAATACATTGCTATGGGATTTGAAGCTATGTGGCGTGCGCTCACCCGCGAGGAAAAATAATGGACGGTCAGACATTACACGCTTGTGCGAAACGTGTTGCGCTTGAACTCCCTTTTACCGAGCTCTGCTGGCCATTCGGCCCTGAGTTTGACGTCTTTAAGGTCGGCGGCAAGATTTTTATGATTGTCTCCGAGCAACGCGGACGCCCTCTGGTCAACCTGAAGTCTGAACCGCAAAAATCGCTGTTAAATCAGCAGATTTACCGCAGCATCGAGCCAGGCTATCACATGAATAAAAAGCACTGGATCTCGGTCTATCCTGGTGACGATATTAGCGAGTCATTACTAACAGAGCTGGTGAATGACTCATGGCATCGGGTTGTTGACGGTCTTCCTAAACGGGATCAAAAACGCCTGCGCCCCACCTGATTTATCGTTAGCGCCGATAAGTGTTTTTGCATTTTTCCGTCTTATCTTTTTTTCGCTAACCCTGTACCCTGCTGAAACTAAAACGCACCCGCAGGGTACGAAAAACCACCAGGAGTTTTTATGGATATTGTTTCTGTCGCCTTAAAACGTTACTCCACTAAGGCATTCGATCCGAGTAAAAAACTGACCGCTGAGCAGGCAGAAAAATTAAAAACGCTGCTGCAGTTCAGTCCGTCCAGCACCAACTCCCAGCCGTGGCATTTCATCGTTGCCAGCACTGACGAAGGGAAAGCGCGCGTAGCAAAATCCGCCGCCGGTAACTTTGTGTTCAACGAGCGTAAAATGCTTGATGCTTCTCACGTCGTGGTGTTCTGCGCCAAAACAGCTATGGACGACGCGTGGTTGGAGCGTGTCGTGGATCAAGAAGAGATCGATGGTCGTTTTGCGACCCCGGAAGCCAAGGCGGCTAACCACAAAGGGCGCACATTCTTTGCTGACATGCACCGCAAAGAGCTCAAAGATGACAACCACTGGATGGCAAAACAGGTGTACCTGAACGTAGGTAACTTCCTGTTGGGCGTTGCGGCGATGGGCCTGGATGCCGTGCCGATCGAAGGTTTTGATGCCGCAGTTCTCGACGCAGAGTTTGGCCTGAAAGAAAAAGGCTACACCAGCGTGGTTATCGTCCCGGTGGGCCACCACAGCGTAGAGGACTTCAACGCCGCACTGCCAAAATCACGCCTGCCACAGGAAACAACGCTGACGGAAGTCTGATTTCCCCATACAGCCCGGGAGGCTTACGCCATCGGGCTTTTTACTGCTTATCCAGCCACGCTAATGCTTGCTCCCCGGCTGCATCCATCGGTAAATAAACCAGCAGTCGCGAACCGTTACGAGGTGCTGAATACCAGTACATCTGCTGCAAACTAAAACGCCCCAACTGCGGATGGTGAAAATTTTTCACCTGATTTTCCACGCCCCGAACCTCATAACGCTGATGCCACAACGCTTCGAACTCAGAAGACGCGGCAAAAAAACGCGCCAATTTATTCTCCCAGATCGGATCGCCCCGATGCTCCGCCATTGCTGCACGAAAGTACGAGACAAACGTCGGTAATACATCGCAATTTTCGATACGGCTTCGCCAGGTTTCATTGGTGAGATAGAGGTAAATACAGTTGCGGTCTTCGTCCGGAAGCGTAGCAAAATCAATCCCCATTAAGCGGCAAAAACTGTCATTCCACGCCACAATGTCAAAACTGGGTTTCTGGATGCTGGCAGGCTGCGGCATCAGACTGTCTAGCATCCGCCGGGTGCCTGGACTGATGCCTTCACACACCGTAGCCGCCGTCGATTCCGGCGGTGTCAATCCTGCCAGCACAAACAGGTGACGAGTTTCCAGAGGGCTGCATTGCAGTGCATTCGCCACGCTCAGCAGTACCGTTTGCGACGGGTTCACCTCGCGCCCCTGCTCCAACCAGGTGTACCAGGTTACACCAACATTAGCCAGCATCGCGACCTCTTCGCGGCGCAGGCCGGGTGTTCGCCGCCGCCCGACTCTCGGCAGCCCCAGTCGTTGCGGGTCAAGGCTTTCTCGTCGCGCACGCAAAAACGCACCGAGCTGTTTGCGGCTGTCATCAGGAAGGATAGCCACAGATTCAGGTTGTGCCATTACCGCCATATACACTCCAGCATGGTAGTACCAATACCCGTATAACCAGGAACTGGTACCCGTTTAATTATTCAGTGATGCTACGTCCATCTGCTGAATGACGCAATGGAGTTACCATGAATACCTCAGTTGTTTCACCCGGTCGCGTAGGGTTACTGCTGTTACTCACAGGCCAAATGCTGCCGCTTATTGATACATCAATTACCAATGTCGCGTTGGATTCCATTACGCAGTCGCTACAGGCTACCACGACCCAGCTTGAGTTGATTGTTGCCTTGTACGGTGTGACCTTCGCCGTCAGTCTGGCGTTAGGAAGCAAACTCGGCGATAACTACGGTCGCCGCCGCCTGTTTATGTGGGGCGTCGTCGTGTTTGGGTTAGCATCCCTGTTTTGCGGTTTGGCAAACTCCATAGACATGTTACTGAGTGCCCGTGTTTTACAAGGTGCGGGGGCTGCGCTAATCGTACCGCAGATTCTCGCCACCCTTCACGTCACGTTGAAAGGTACAGCACATGCGCGAGCCATCAGTTTGTACGGGGGTATTGGCGGTATCGCTTTTATCGTAGGCCAGATGGGTGGGGGATGGTTAGTTTCAGCAGATATTGCCGGACTGGGCTGGCGCAACGCGTTTTTTATTAATGTCCCGATCTGCCTGTTGGTGCTGATTTTCAGCCGCCGTTATGTCCCCGAAACTACCCGAGAAACCCGGGCCGATATTGACTGGCTGGGAACCACCGGTCTGGCAGCTATCCTCTGTTGCCTCCTTTTTCCGATGGCATTAGGCCCGGAAACCGGCTGGCCATGGCAGACACAGGTAGCACTTGTCGCGATCCTGCCGTTGGGGTGGTGGATGCGGAGCAATGCATTACACCAGGAACAACGTCAGCAACAGCCTCTTTTGCCACCACGCCTGTTGAGGCTCAGCAGCATCCGGTTCGGTGTCCTGATTGCATTACTGTTTTTTAGCGCCTGGTCAGGTTTTATGTTCTGCATGGCTCTGACCCTGCAAGCAGGTCTTGGTATGGCACCGTGGGAATCCGGCAACAGCTTTATTGCCCTCGGCGCGGCCTATTTTATCTCAGCGTGTTATGCGCCGCGATTGATTGCCCGCTATAGCACAGGGCGTATTCTGTTAACCGGCCTGGTCATTCAAATTACAGGATTAACAGGGCTCATACTGACCTTCTGGCATTCGGGCCTGCAAACTTCAGTGTTCACGCTGATCCCGGCGACAGCGCTTATCGGTTACGGCCAGGCGCTGATTGTGAACAGTTTTTATCGCATCGGTATGCGCGATATCACCACACATGATGCTGGTGCCGGAACGACCATTTTGAGTACGCTACAGCAGGCTACACTCGGGCTCGGCCCCGCCGTGTTAGGCGCGTTGTTTTTGCATCTGCAGCAGCATAACCACGGTGATTACACGCGGTCGGTTATCGGTTTTTTGGCCGTCGAAGCCGCAATGATGATTGTTCTGCTTCTGGCAACGTTATTTTTCCGTCGCACGCTGAATGTCGTACAACCCCGTGCCTGTGTCGCCTCAAAATAGAGAGTGAGGAGTACGCATTTGCATAACCTCTGCACAGCGGTCATCATAGACCGCTGTTTATTAAGGAGACGTTATGCAGGAATTGATATCTCAGGTAGAAGAACTCGGCATTGAAATGAATCACACCACTTCGCTGGTGATGATTTTTGGCATTATTTTTATCACCGCCATTATTGTTCACGTTATTTTGCACTGGGTGGTACTACGCGCATTTGAAAAACGTGCCAACGCCAGCTCCCGTCTGTGGCTACAAATCATCACGCAGAACAAATTATTTCATCGTCTGGCGTTTACGCTGCAAGGTATCATCGTCAATATCCAGGCTGCTCTCTGGTTACAAAAAGGAAGCGAAGCCGCCGAAATATTAGTGACCTGCGCACAGCTGTGGATCATGATGTACGCTCTGCTATCCTTATTCTCCCTGCTGGACGTTATTCTCAATCTGTCGCAGAAACTCCCTGCCGCATCACAGCTACCGTTAAAAGGTATATTTCAGGGCATCAAGTTAATCGGTGCAATTATCATCGGTATTTTGATGATTTCCCTGTTAATTGGCCAGTCACCAGCAATACTCATTAGTGGCTTAGGTGCAATGGCCGCCGTCTTAATGCTGGTATTTAAAGATCCAATCCTCGGTCTGGTCGCCGGAATACAACTTTCCGCCAACGATATGCTCAAACTGGGCGACTGGCTGGAAATGCCGAAATACGGCGCAGATGGCGCGGTGATCGATATCGGTTTAACCACTGTCAAAGTACGTAACTGGGATAATACCATTACCACTATTCCAACCTGGTCGCTGGTATCGGACTCCTTTAAAAACTGGAGCGGGATGTCAGCGTCCGGCGGTCGCCGAATTAAACGCAGCATCAATATTGATGCCACCAGCATTCATTTTCTCGATGAGGATGAACGCCAGCGACTGCATAAAGCGCACTTGCTTAAACCGTATTTAACGACACGCCATCAGGAAATTAATGAATGGAACCAGCAGTTAGATGCGCCTGAATCCGTACTAAATCACCGTCA
Organism: Citrobacter sp. Marseille-Q5395; assembly: GCF_947057495.1. Classification (NCBI taxonomy): domain Bacteria; kingdom Pseudomonadati; phylum Pseudomonadota; class Gammaproteobacteria; order Enterobacterales; family Enterobacteriaceae; genus Citrobacter; species Citrobacter sp. Marseille-Q5395. Next base: position 225,203 of record NZ_CAMSEL010000009.1, read on the forward strand.
GATGACCAATATCGGGACGTTTCGCGCCTATCTGAACGAATATTTACGTCACCATCCACGCATCCGCAAAGATATGACGTTGATGGTTCGCCAGTTGGCCCCGGACGATCACGGTTTACCTATTGAGATTTATGCCTTCACCAATACGGTAGTGTGGCTGGAATACGAAAGTATTCAGGCTGATATCTTCGACCATATTTTTGCCGTGGTCGAAGAGTTTGGTTTACGCATTCATCAGTCCCCTACCGGGAATGATATTCGTGCGCTGTCAGGCGCATTTCAGCGGTAGTCCTCAGGTGCTGGCGCGTGAAATATAGCGCCAGTCCATCATGACCCTTTCGGCAGGGGCATCTGGATTTTCAATTCTATTTAGCAATAACCCTACCGCCTTGCGGCCAATATCGCGCGAGGGTTGCTCAATGGTCGTAAGCTGTGGGGAGACCATTTCCGCCAGTTCCGTGCCGTCAAATCCAACCACGGCAATGTCCTGTGGGATCTGTAACCCGGCGTTGATAATCGCGCGCATGGCTCCGGCTGCCAGCGTGTCGGACACGGCAAATACCGCATCGGGTTTCACCTCTGCCGCCAGTAAGGTTTCCATCGCGGCAATACCAGCGCTGGAACTTAATTCACTGGCGTACTCCACCGCCTGATACTCAAGCGACAGCGCATGCAGCGCCGCTTTGTATCCCCGTTCACGCAAACGCGCGTATTTATAGCTCAGATCATGGTTGATCAACGCAATGCGCCGGTAGCCCTTGTCCACCAGATGCGATATCACCGACTGCGCGGCATCCACATCGTTGATACCCACACAGGAAACCGCACCTTTATCGGCATATTCCGCACACTGCACCCAGGGCGCATCGCCAATCAACGTAGTCAGTTCTGGTAATTTAGAAAACGCATCCATGGTGATGATGCCGTCAACGATTTTACCTGACAGCAGTTTCAGTGCTGATTTCGAGCGGGCCGTATCAGAGCCAGAATTACACAGCAAAATGCGATAGCCGTTCTTCTCAGCCTCCTCCTCAATGCCTTTCACCACCTCGGCACAAAAAGGGTTGGCTATGTTGGAGACCATCACCAGGATCATCGAGCTTCGTGCCGTGCGTAGTTGGCGGGCAAGCAGGTTGGGCTGATAATTGCTTTCCTTGATAGCCTGTAGCACGCGCTCGCGGTTTTTGGCTTTGACGGTATCACTGTTATTCAGCACTCGTGATACCGTCGCCACCGATACACCGGCAAGCTGGGCGATTTTTTGAATAGACATAACGACGACACATCCTGCGGTTTTCGCTTTGCGTTGAGGCTACCATAAAATCACCGCCCGGCGAACCGGGTGCGTATTTAACGCTGTACCGGCACCCAACGCTGCTGCTGATGGCTTTTTATAATAGCATCAATGATATACATCACATCAGCGCCATCCGTGAACGAAGCAAAACGACGGGCCTCAGGTGCAGGCATTTTCCCTGCCTGCACCGCCTGGTAAAACTGCAGCATCATATTTTTGAACGCATCTGGCCACCCCTCAATATGTCCGCCCGGAAAATGCGCACTTGCGGCTACCTCGGCATTCATCAGTCCCGGATCATCCGTCAGGATCTGATTCGCCTGCTGGCGATGTCCCACCCATAGTTGCTGCGGTGTTTCCTGGTCCCAGCTCAAAGAATGTTGGCTGCCGTTAATCTCAAAACTCAGATGGTTCTTTCGCCCGGCGCTGACCTGAGAAATACTAAAACAGCCCTTGCTACCATCCTCAAAACGCACCAGCACCGATCCACAGTCTTCGGTAGTAACCGGTTTATCTTCAAGCTGTCGGTCTGCGGTCTGCTGATTAAAGGTCGCACCACCGGTAATGCTGGCTTTGCGTGTTGGCCAGACGATAGCAAGATCGGCCATCACCTCCACAATACGCTTGCCAGTAACGAACTGCACCGTGTCGCACCAGTGCGAGCCGATATCTGCCACTGCCCGCGAGCCACCGCCAAGTGCTGCATCGACGCGCCAGTTGTAGTCAGTTTCCAGCAGCATCCAGTCCTGCAAATAGCAGCCCTGTACGGCAAACAGACGCCCAACGCTGCCGTTGCGTACCATGCTGGCCGCCTGCTGCACCATTGCAAACTGGCGATAAACAAAGCTAACACCATGCACCACGCCCGCCTGCTCAGCCAGCTCCACCAGTTCATGAGCCTCATCAGGCGTCATACAGAGCGGCTTTTCAGAAAATACATGCAGCCCGGCACGCAAAATCTGTCGATTGATGTCAGCATGCAGATGATTCGGCGTGCAGTTATGCACCACCTGTAGCCCCGGATGCGCCAGCAACGCTTCAACGCTACCGTACGCATGGGGAACATGTAACGAACGAGCCCGTTCATCAGCAACGGCCTGTGAGCTGTCGCAAAGTGCCACCACGTTCACATTACCCAGCCGACGCAGCGCCTCAATATGCGCAGGCCCAATAAATCCGCTACCAATAATACCAACCTGTATCATTTGCGTACCTCATCGCCAGCGGCGAAATCATCAAATGCGCGAGATGAAACCGGAATAATATGGCGTTGAATAAACCCGCTACCTTCACTGGCCCCCGTTTCTGCCTCTTTCAAACAGCATTCCCACTCCAGGACTGCCCAACCATGATAATCATATTGCGTGAGTTTGCTGAAAATCGTTTTGAAATCAACCTGTCCATCCCCCAGCGAGCGGAACCGTCCGGCGCGGTCAATCCATGGCTGATAGCCGCCGTACACGCCGCTTCGGCTATTGGCACGGTACTCAGCATCTTTAACGTGAAACGCTTTGATGCGCGAATGGTAGATATCGATAAACCCGAGATAGTCCATCTGTTGCAATAGCAGGTGGCTGGGATCGTAAAGGATATTGCAACGCGGATGATCATCAACCAGCGCCAAAAAACGCTCGAAAGTGACACCATCATGCAGATCTTCGCCTGGATGGATCTCATAACAAACATCCACGCCGTGTTCATCAAAACAGTCAAGAATGGGCCGCCAACGACGTGCCAGTTCCTGAAATGCCTCCTCAAAACGCTGGCGATTATGCGGTGGCCACGGATAAAAATAGGGCCAGGCGAGAGAACCAGAAAACGTCGCGTGCGCCGTCAGCCCCAGCCTTTGTGAAGCGGCCGCAGCCTGTTGTAACGTCTGTGTCGCCCACGCCTGGCGGGTCTGGGGATCGGCGCGTAATGACTGTGGTGCAAATCCGGCAAAAGCATCATCGTAGGCAGGATGGACCGCAACCAGTTGACCTTCGAGATGAGTGGATAACTCGCTGATCGCCAGCCCATGTTCCGCCAGCATCCCGCGAATATCATCGCAGTAGGTCTGGCTTACCGCAGCCTGTTCGACATCAAACAGCGACTTGTGATTACACGGGATCTGTAATGCCTTATAGCCTAATCCCGCCGCCCACTCAGCCAGCCCTTTCAGGGTGTTAAACGGAGGTTGCCCACCGATAAACTGTGCCAGAAAAATCCCCGGTCCCTTAATGGTTCTCATAACCCCTCCTGAATATTACGCGCGCTCTTTCTCGTCATACTTGAAAGAGAAAAGGAAAATCACAGCAATTACTGCGGCGGCGACTGCCGGGATCCACCAGAAAGTAGTCCATGCCTGAGGCACGGTCTGTCCCGCGACCAGTCGGTTATACAGCGCACCGGAAATTTGCGAACCCAGCAGCATGCCAATCCCGTAGGTAAACATGACGATCATGCTTTGCGCCTGACCTTTTACTTTTTCCCCGGCAATACGGTCGGTGTAGATAAAACCAACCACAAAGAAGAAGTCGTAACACACCCCATGTAACAAAATACCGAGATAAAGCAAGAAACGCCCCTCTTCACTGATGCCAAGCGCAAAGAAGGCATAACGCACAAACCAGGCGCACATGCCGATAAGCAGCATGTATTTCACGCCCAGTCGTCGGAACAGGAACGGGATCACCAGCATGAAGAAAATTTCAGACATCTGGCCGAATGACATGGCCGTGCTGACATCACCAACGCCCGCATCCGCCAGAAACGACGCGGTGTACGCATAGTATGTCCCCAGCGGCACTGAGATTAACGTCGCGCAGAGAGAGAAGACAAAGAAGTGGCGAGTTTTGAGTAAAGCAAAGGCATCTGCGCAAAACAGATCACGCACTTTTACCGGCAGCCCTTTCGCCGGAGCGGGTGTATTGGGCAGCGTCAGACTATAGAGCGCCAGAATCACTGAAATAACCGCAGCCAGCGTAAAGATGCCTGTCGTATCTGAAATGCCGGTTACGCCGATGAAGATCCCCGCGACAATCCAGCCAATAGTGCCAAACACCCGCACTACCGGGAAAGTTTTGTCTTTATCGGACAAGCTATGAAATGCGATATTGTTGGTCAACGCCAGCGTTGGCATGTAGCACAACGTGTAGCCAAACAGCAGACCAATCAGCAGTGCGCCGTTTTGCGCCACCAGCGCCTGCGGCACAAACCAGAGGATCGCAGCCCCAGCAAGGTGCATCACCGCCATCACCTTTTGCGAAGCAAAGAAGCGATCCACCAACATCCCCAAGACAAACGGCGACAAAATCGAGGCGATTGGTCCGGCGGAAAACGCATCACCAATCAGCAGCGACATGTTGTGCTGGCTCATCACCAACCCCAACGTGACAGACCAGCTTCCCCAAATAAAGAACTGTAAAAACATCATTAGCGAGAGCCTCGGCACCAGCAGTCTGTACCGTACGCTCTGTTTTCCACTACTTTCGGTTGTCGACACCATTTTTTGCCTCACCTTTAAAAAGTAATCGATTACAAACAGGTTCAAATAAAAAGTAATCGATTACAAAATAAAGATCCTGTGAAGCGATTCAGAACTGCGAGTTCAATCACGATAAAGATCGAGAGATGACCGATCTCATCATCAGGATGAGATCGGTTAGCGATTAGCGGGCTTTACGGCGCAGCAGTTTGAAGGCAACAAACAGGAACAGGATCCATGCCGGCAGCAGCATGGCCGACAAGCGCATATCATCCATGGTACACATCAGCACCAGGATCAAAGCAAGGAAGGCAATACACAGATAGTTTCCGACCGGATATAACAGCGCCTTGAACTGGGTATCACGCCCCTTGCGACGCATCGCCGCACGGAAACGCAGATGCGCCAGACAAATCATAATCCAGTTCAGCAACAGGGTCGCAACCACCAGCGCCATCAGCAAACTAAACGCTTTTTGCGGCAGCACGTAGTTGATCAATACCACCAGCGATGTGATAGCGCCGGAAAGAATCAATGAGTTAACTGGCACGCCGCGACGGCTGACACGGGTTAAGAACTTCGGTGCATTCCCCTGTACCGAAAGGCCAAACAGCATACGGCTATTGGAATACACGCCACTGTTATAGACCGACAGCGAAGCTACCAGGATAACGAAGTTGAGCGCTGAAGCCACCACGTTGCTGTCAAGATTATGGAAAATCATGACAAACGGGCTGCTGTTTGATTTCACTTCCACCCAAGGATACAGCGCCAGCAATACCACCAGTGAGCCGATGTAAAACAGCAAAATACGATACACCACCTGGTTTACTGCTTTCGGGATACTTTTTTGAGGATCCTGTGCTTCAGCCGCTGTAATGCCGATCAGCTCCAGTCCACCAAAAGAAAACATAATCACTGCCAGCGACAGGATCAAACCATTCCAGCCGGTAGCAAAGAAACCGTTGTAGCGCCAGAGATTATCGATGCTCGCATGTTCACCGCCGTTGCCGGAAAACAGCATCCATATACCAAAACCAATCATGCCGATAATCGCCAGCACTTTAATCAGTGCGAACCAGAATTCCGTTTCACCATACAGACGAACGTTGACCAGATTGACGGCATTGATAATAACAAAGAAAGCGGCGGCCCAAATCCAGGTCGGGACATCGGGCAGCCAGTACTGCATGTAGATCCCGGCTGCGGTAAGCTCCGCCATGCCGACCAGTACAAACATTACCCAGTAGTTCCAGCCAGACAGAAAGCCGGCAAAGGGTCCCCAGTATTTATAGGCAAAGTGGGCAAACGATCCGGAAACGGGTTCTTCAACCACCATTTCGCCCAACTGACGCATAATCAGAAACGCGATTATTCCGGCGACACCGTAGCCCAGCAGGACCGCAGGTCCCGCCATCTGAATTGCCGGGCCAATCCCCAGAAACAGGCCCGTGCCAATTGCGCCACCCAGCGCAATTAATTGAATATGGCGGTTTTGCAACCCCCGCTGAAGCGTCGGTTCATTAGTCGACGCGGCATCGGACACACTAGTGTCAGATGCAGTTGACGCGTTTTTCACGCCCTACCCCTGTGTGGTTTTTATTGAAGGGGCTTCTTTTAACATTTCAACCTGGTTGTCGCAAGGCGCAATCGTTTGGATACGCCGGGCTGCCTTAACTCAACGCGCCGGGGCTCAGGATAAAAAATCAGAAGTCACCGCTCACGAAAATCTTCAATACCAGAGTTCGCGCAGCTTGCGGACGATATAAAAGATGAAACGAGGCTTTGAACACCCGAACAAATGCGCGTTACTGCCGCTTTTTTATAATTACCGTGAATTATTCTGGACGAAAAGGCATCGCAGGCCACAGAATGCGCTTTACTGTTTTTCCAACATTTTCAAACGGGTGAACCCACTCTGGTATCGGTCACTCGTTTTTGAGCCACGCCAGGCAACGACTGTCATGAATAAGATCATTAAACGACTCGAAATCGTCAAAAGCGCCATCGAACTGGAAGATGAGGAGATTATTTTCCAGCAGCTGGCACATCTGAAAAATGAACCATTGGCAGTCATTCCTGGTGCGATAGTACAGGCTATCGAAGAGCGACGTTTCAACGATGCCCTACACGAAATTTCCGGCTGGTTACAATCTCAGCGAGCGGTATCAACGTGGCAAGACCCTGGCATCGCAGCCAGTAAACTCGAACTAAAAGCGCTCGAGTCACAACTGCGAGACCTTATTGATAAGCGCAACACACACATTCAAATCCTGGATGAATTTAACGACCTGTACCATCTTCGCCTCGGCCCGTTAATGAGCCGGATTCTGGAACTGCGCAAACAACTGGCCGCCAGCGCACTGCGCAAACAGGAAGCGGAGAGAAAACGACGGGAAAAAGATTATCAGTCCTGCCAGCACTATATTTCACAGGCCGTTGATCAACTGGCAAAACTCAAGCAACACTGGGTGAACCTGAGTTCTGACTCCCGAGAGTCCGTGGAAACCCGTCAGCGTATTCAGCAACAAACTGAGCTTATCACCGCCCTGCTGGCAGAAATCCGTGAACTGGAAAACGATTTTTCTCGTCAGGACGACCGCGCTACCCGGCAGGCTCAGGAAGAGGCCAGCCATGAATATGATGAATACCAGGAACAACAGCAGGATGCTCAGCATCGCTTTACCCGCGATCAGCGGCTATCTCCGAATGAACGTAATGAGTTAAAACGCCTGTGGCGTCAGGCCAGCCGCCTTTGCCACCCGGACGTCGTGGCAGATGATTTAAAAGAAAAGGCACATCAGATGATGGTGCAGCTTAATCAGGCGCGACAAAATGCCGATCTGGCAGCCGTTCGGGCATTGCTTACCCAACTGCAAAGCGGCCTTGAACCAATGATGGCAAGTGACCGACTGAACGATCTGGAGCATTTACGCAGCAAAATACAGCAGCTCAGAGAGCAAATTAGTGCTCTGCTCAAAGAGATTACCGAACTGGAAGCTGAAAACGCCTGGCGCCTGGCCACTTCAGTGACGGATAAAGAGGCTTATTTTTCAGATCAACAACGGGCATTAACGGAGATCCGTAACACGCTGGAAGTACAGGTACAACAAGTGGAACAAGAGCTGTTGGCCAGTTGAGGATTCTCGGATTGCGTGATGAACACAGTGGTGATGGCATGAGTGATTTGCGCATTAAGCACGAATAGCTCATTTTGACATTAAATTTTAAGATTTGCATAAAACTAAGGATAAAATCATAAAATATAAATAATTAAAGACATTTAATTCAAATATGACAATATTTTCATCTACCAACAACCCTCATACTTTACTGCCCTGTCGCTGGTTAAGAATTCTCTCACCCCCTTCCCTATCTGTTAAGAACACTACATATCTTATTGTATTAAAAAGATTTTTATAAAATAGCCATCTATAACCCTAAGAATCCCCTGTCTTTGTCACACTGGCTGACAGGAAACCCCGACGATTCATAAGCGAAATCTATCAATCATCTGCTCAGAGGTGAAATAAACGATTTATCTTAAATTTTCACAAAGAGTAATATCTACTTTAAGAATAGTTAATTATTTAAATCAATACAGAGAATATCTGTTAAATCCGAATAAATAAGGATGCGTTCAAACCGAAGAACGGAATACGAAATTTAATTAACACTTCACGCGTCGTAAAAAACTCTTTTTTAGCATAAAAAAGAGGCGATTGCTTGCACCAAAATTTCAAGGAGATCGTTATGTCTAAGGCTGTTTTTTTGGGTGATTCAATTTACCCCTGGCTAGGCATGCGAGAAATCCTACGTGGCTCATCATTATTAATTGATATCGCGTACTTTTCCTCACAGACGCTTTCTGCCGTCAACAAGCTATCTCATGAAACAGATTGCATCATTATTAACCCCGGCAATTCAGATTTATTAAAATATGCCCGGATTATCCGCAATATGGCTTTACATCCCTCCACGAAAATTATCGTTCTGGCAGATGAAGTCACCTTCTCTATATTTCAAACTGTTTGCGGGATGAACATGCAGTTTCTGGATCAAGACGCCAGCCTTGATCAGCTACTGCATACAATAACTCGTATCACACAAAACAAAAAATCACGCAATATCAAAGAACTGAACAATAAGATTACAGCTAACGAATTCAACGTAATGATGATGCTTGCCCGAGGCTGGTCGCTGACACAAATCGCAGGAGCATCACAAAAAAGCGAAAAAACTATTGGAGCGTACAAAAGCAACATCGCCAGAAAACTCGGTAAACATAATACCCGGCTAAAGTACACCATTTCCCACTATAGCCAGTCGTAACTTACTTATTTAAGGATACTGATAACGGTTATTTTTTAAGAGGCTTACTTTCGGCTCTTTTTTTATTCCGCATAGCCCGGAAGGGGTCTCTATTTCCGAAAATTAATTTACCCGGTAGCACACCCGCGTGCCAACCATAGCCAACAACTCAACGTAATAACACATGCAATACAGAAATGCAGACGAGGGTTATATATGAACAAGGTTTACAGCATTATTTGGAACGCGGCGCTCGGTATCTGGGTTGTCGTTTCCGAATTAACCAAAGGTAAGAAAAAAAGCAGTTCGCGTAAAACTGTCGCGGTACTCGCGGCTACAGCCTTAATTAGCACCTCGCCACTCGTAGCGGCGGATGACATCGGCAACCATGATATTTCTGTCGATTATAATAATATTGTCATTCAACCGGGTACAAATGACGACGTTCACAATGATGGCTTCCTCTACCAGAACACCACTAACGGTGCGGTGTTAAACGTCACTGGCGCATTGCCGAAGATTGAGCAAGGCCAAACCGGCCTTGTCGAATCGGCGACTATTGAGCAGTTGCTAGAGCAAAAGAAAATCACCCTCACGGCGACCATTGGGGGCGTTACCACTCCGATTACAACCGTTGAAGAACTGGAAAAGTATTACTACAACCAGCCGACGACGACGCCTGCTCAGGATGACAAAATCACCGTCATTGACCCTGCATTACAAACCCCGGCAGATATGCAGGTCTACAACACCGATGAACTGGTTCACTATCTGACCGAAACCCCGTTAGAAGGCATTACGTTAAACACCTACGACGCAGCCCTTTCAAAAATCTATAACAACTTTGGCATTGCGCAGGCCAGCAACGGTTCGACGGCCAATCTGAACATTGGTAACGATCAGAAAAATGCCCGTGATGATGAAAACACCATCAAACTCCTGGCTAAAAACAGCTCGTTACTCGAAGCCAGCGGCGCAGATAGCAAGGTTAACTGGATATCCGACAACTACATCTCATTTGGCGCCGCCCCCGTTGTCCCGAATAAAAGCTTTAACGGTTCTCAGACAATGGACCAGTTCGGCAAAGTGTTGACTATCGATACCTACGGATACGACAGCGAAGGGAATGCGGTGAAAACCGGTACCCAGGAGTTCGATATCACCAATACCGAAGAGCTTGGCGACCTTAATGACTGGCTGCTGGGCGAAAGTGATACAACGGTCTTAAATGCACAAGGGAACAAGGTAAGCCAGCTGCAACTGATGCTGGACGCCAATCGCGCCACCATGTCGCTCAAAGATGTTGAAGACTGGTATGCGAAGTTGATTACCAGCGTTTTACAGTCCGATACGGTAACCGGCTCGGTTGACTGGGACTATAAAGTCTGGACTGATGGCGAGGGTCATACTAATAACGCCACGATCGGTAATACCGAGCTGCACGCTGTCTACGCACATGGCGCGGGCGCAACAGGCACAGTGACACAAGATTCTGTACTGGCGGTAGACGGCAGCATTAATGGCGTGATGAAAGGCACGGAAGGTGCCGTTATTACGAACCAGGGCTCCCTCAACGTACTACGTACTTCCACAGGCCACAGTCTGGCGATTGGTATGCTGGCGGAAAACGCTACGGCAACCAACACCGGTACCATCAACTCCGGCTTGTTCATCGATAAAGATGGGCGACAGGCTCTGAATAGCTACGGCGCTATCGGTATGCAGGGCAAAGGGGCCAGTACCGTTACCAACGATGGCATCATTAACCAGGCCATCACGACGAATAACTATGGCACCGCCTCAGCTGCCAACCCATGGGATACCAACACCACGGTAACAACGCCAATTACGCTGGCCATCGGTATGCAATTATCGGGGAACTCTACCGGGGTTAACAACAAAACCATCAATATTGTGGACGGTAACGCCAACGGTGCCTCTTTCGGGAAAGGCACAGCCTACGGCGTTGAAGTAACTGATGGCGCAACCTTCACTAACAGCGCTGGTGCATCTATTTATCTGGGCCGTGATGGTTCCAATACCTCTCAGGATGTTGCGATGGCTGGCGGGTCAAACCTTAGCGCCGGCATCCACGCGCGAGGGACTGGTACCGTGACTAACGCGGGAGATATTACCCTCGGTACAGGCGTACGTAATGCTGCAGGTATTCTGGTTGCTGGTGCGGCCGGGAATGTCATCAACTCCGGCAAAATTTCGGTTAATGGTAAGACATCCGGGCTACCAAACTACGGGATGTCGGTACATAACAGCGGCGCCAATGCGGGTCAAACTATCCGTAATGATGGCGAGATTAATGTTAACGGCAAGAATAATATCGGCATTCATGTCCGCGCAGACAGCACGGATGCCAAAGTGACCACCAGCCAGGCCGGTCAAATTACGGTGAACGGTGAAGGAGGAACCAATGAGCGAAACTACGCCATTTGGGTTGAAGGCTCCTCCAGCAAGCAGGCAGTTGCTGATATCTCTTCCGGCATTACGCTGAATGGTACCGGGGACATCGGCGTTCACGTTCGCGGTAGCGCAACGGCGAATATTAATAACGACAGTAGCCCTGTGTTTAACAGCACCGATCAGATAGGCTATTATTTGTACGGTGCCAATGCGGTCGCTAACATTGGCAAGACGGAGATGAATGATAATGGCCAGACCAATACCACTATCTTCCGTATTGCTGAGGGCGCTAAATTTGCCGGTAACAGCAATGATCCGGTAACCGGCACGGCTTCCGATCTTAAACTGACACTCAGCGGTAAGAATTCTGTTGGTGTACTGGGTACCGGGAATAATACCCTCGTTCAAACAGGTGAAGCGACGTTCAACGTCGGTGGTCAAGGCGCATCGGCCATTGTGATTGAAGGCGGTGCAAGCGGTAATATCAGCGATAAAACCACCATTAATTTGACCGGTGTCGAAACCACTGCCGGCATCGTCGACGGCCAGGCGCATAATTTAAACGGCTCCAGCCAGGGCAACCCTGTCGAAACCACCCTCATCTCTGACGCCAGCATCACCTCCGAAGCCAGCGGGAACAAGGTTATCGCGTATGTAGCGAAAAATCTGGGGAATATTATTCTCAACGCGAAAGCACTGGTGGATCTCGACAGTATCGACAGCATCGGTGTCGATGTGCAACAGGGCGGACGTTTAACAAATAACTCGTCCAACGCTTTACATGTCAGTAACGGTATTGGCGTACGCGCCTCCGGCTCTGATGCGCAGATCAAAAGGCTCGGACAGATCAAGGTCGACGATGGTACCGCTGGCGTTTTGCTGACAAACGGTGCCGTACTGGACATTACCGCCGCGGCCGGTGACTCCATCATCACGAATGGCACCGCCGACGGTATTCGCCTGGATGCCGGTGCAGGCTCTCTGACAGCCAAAGGGGTTTCCATCAGTGCCTTGGGCACTGGCGCGGGGATCCAGAACGACGCCAACAGTAGCGACATTACGCTCAATGATGTCACCATTAATGCCAACGACGGCTCAGGTATCCGTACCAGCGTTGCGCTGAATGTAAAAGACGGTGCGGGCAATAAGCTGAATGTCACCGGCAGCGGTACCGGTTTTGCTTTTGAAGAACGCGACGGTAGTGCTGTGAAGGGCGATCTGAATATTGGTACGGGTTACACCGTGCTCGTCCATAACGCAGCAGGTAATGCCACAGGGAGCGGGATCCGCGCCAATACCAGTGGTAATGTCACCACCAGCGCCGACATTACCGTTCAGGACAGCACGGGTGATTCAGCCGTTATCGCGAAAAATGTTAACTCTCTGACCAACAACGGGAAAATCATCTCTAATAGCATCAATGGTCCGGTGATTGATGCCAGCGGCGCTAACGGTAAAACCATTACCAATACGGGAACTATCCGCGCCGCCAGCGACACAGCCGTGGCAATTCAGTCCGGTAACGGCAATGACACCATCAATATCAACGGCGTTGAAACGGTAGGTGTCATCAATACCGGAGCTGGCACGGATACCGTTAACTGGTCGAAAGGCACCTTTGCAGGTGAAATGAATTTCGCTGGAACCAGTGGAAACAATAAAGCCAATATCGGTAACGTCGAGCTGGGCAATACGCGCCATATCATCACCGCAGCAGGTGCAGGTAACGCCCTCACCTTTACAGATACGCATGGCACGGGTGCCAAAATTGGCAGCCTGGGCAGCGATAATCTGGGCACAGGCACGAATATCGGTACCGGTTGGGACTCACTCACGCTTACCGGCTCTCAGGCCGATATGCGCATCGTGGATCGTCTGACACTGGCGAGCGAAACGATCGCCGTTAATAACGGGGCAACGCTGCGCACTGGCGACCACGGTGAGTCCAGCAGTAATGCCGCCACCATTGGCGATTACAACATCACTACTAACAACGCTGCCAGCAAAGTCATCTTTGATACAACGGGCGACAATAACCAGGCTCAAATCTATAACGGCATCATCAGCGGCAGCGGGAATTTTGAACGTGCGGCGGGCGGCACTACGATCTTCACCGCCAACAACACCTATACCGGATCCACCACCATTGATCAGAGTGGCACGCTGCAGTTAGGTTCAGGCGGGAATACCGGGGAAGTCAGCGCAGTGTCGAATATTCTCGACAACGGCATACTCACCATTAATCGTGCCAATAACGTGCTGCTTAACGGCATCATTTCCGGTATTGGCGCGCTGCAGCAAATCGGTGGCGGGACTACGCGTCTGGGCGGGAACAATGCCTATAAAGGTGATACTACCGTCACGAGCGGGGCTCTGTTGGTTAATGGTAACCAGAGTGCTGCTACTGGCATAACCACTGTCAGCAACGCTGCCACACTGGGTGGTAACGGTGTGATCGGCGGTCACGTGGTGATGAACGATGCCTCGACAATCAGCGCCGGTGACGGTGGCGCAGGCACGTTATCCATTAACGGCAGTTTGCAACTCGGCAACAAAACAACCTCCGCCTTCGAGCTGGGTCAGGCCTACACGCCTGGCGGCAAACTGAACGACCTGATTAACGTCACGGGCGATCTGCAACTTGACGGTACGCTGGATGTCACCACTTCGCAGGGCGGTAATTTCGGACCGGGTGTATACCGTATTTATAATTACGGCGGCACGCTAGATAACCAGGGGCTGGATCTGGGCGCGATCCCGGACAGTCAGGATAAGAGCAACGTTTTTGTCCAGACCTCTATCGATAAACAGGTAAACCTGGTTAACGCCAATGGCGTCACCCTGCAATTCTGGGACGGTGCGACCGTCAGCCAAAGCCACGGCGCAACGGGTATCGAAGGCGACAGCAAAATTGACGGTGGCGATGGTAAATGGATGGCGATCGGCAACCAGGGTGATAACAACTGGACGACGGCAACCGGCGAAGGCAACGCACCATGGGCACAAAAATCTTTCGCCGTGTTCACGGGCAATGCCGGTACGGTAACCGTTGATAAAGCTGCGGGTGAAGTCAACTTCTCCGGGGCGCAGTTTGACGCTGATGGCTATGTCGTCAAAGGCGATGCGCTCAACGCCTATGCCACCACAGAAAATGCGACGCATGCGGGTCAAACACCCGGGACTGGTGAACTGCTGCTGCGCGTAGGGGCCGGCGGCGCGGGGCAAAATTACACCGCCACCATAGAATCCATCATCCGTGAAGCCAGCACGAGCGATAAGCTAACACTGGTGAAAACGGACCTCGGTCGTCTGATCCTGAGCGGCGACAACGAGTATCGTGGCGGAACACGAATTGATGGCGGTACGCTGCAAATTTCTTCTGACAATAACCTCGGACAAAGCGGCACAGGTCTGGAGATCAACAACGCTTCGACATTGCAATTAGGCACGGATCTAAGCACCGATCGTACCATCACGCTGGGTGCGAATACCGATGCAGAAGTGTTTGACCTGAACTCACATCACTTCACCCCAACCGGAGATATCACCGGTGATGGCAAACTGAAAATCACCAGCAGTACAAGCGATGCGGGCAGTACCCTGACGCTCGACAGAGCAAACAGCTACAAAGGGGAAACCGAGGTCGCAGGTACGGGCAATGCTAACAATGTTACCGTCAACGTCAGCAAAACCGGCGCATTTGGTAGCAATGACAGCAGCACAGTTACCGTTAATAAAGGCGCGACAGTTAACGTTAGCGGGACGGATACCAGTCTGCAATCGCTCACCATGAACATTGCCGACAGCCTGCTAACCCTGGCTGACAATGTGACAGCCGCGAGCGCGAAGCTGAATCTGACCGGCAAAGCGAAAGCAGTATTAACTCAGGATTCCACTGCAGGTGACGCAACGGTTAACGTCGGGAAAGACAGTACGCTGGCGCTGGAAGACAACACCAGCGGCGGCAGTGCCGATGTGACCAACAGCGGATTGATGACCTTTGCTGACCTGGCGATGGCAGAAAACGCTGTCGTCAAAAACCAGGCTGGCGGTATGGTCGACATCAGCGCGGTAAACAGCGCAACGTCTATCGGTTCGCTGTCTGGCGCAGGTAACGTTGAGCTGGGTAATAAATCCCTGTCTCTGGGCAATCTGAACTTTGATGACACTATCAGTGGTGTCATCAGCGGGAATGATGGCAACCTGGTGAAAATCGGTACCGGCACGTTAACGCTGGAAGGCGACAACACCTATACCGGCACCACGGATGTCAATCAGGGCGTGCTGCTGGTGAACGGTAATCAGTCCGCCGCAACAGGCCAGGTCACCGTGAAATCCGGGGCTACGCTCGGTGGTAACGGTATTATCGGCGGTGCAGTCGATGTGCTGGATAACGCCCATATTACCGCCGGTGCAGCGATCAACAGCGTGGGTAAACTAACGACTGGCTCTCTGACGCTCAGTGATAACGCCCAGCTGGATTATCAGTTTGGTCAGGCTTATACCCCAGGCGGGGCCTTCAACGACCTGATTGATGTGAACGGTGATCTGACGCTTGACGGTAAACTCAACATTGAGACATCGCCAGGCGGAAGTTTCGACGTTGGTGTCTATCGCGTCATTAACTACACCGGTACGTTAACCAACAACGTGATGGACATTGCTAACGCGCCGGAAGCTGCAGACAGCCTGTATGTACAAACCTCGGTGAAAAATCAGGTCAACCTGGTCAACCATGCAGGACTGACACTGCGCTTCTGGGACGGCACCGGCGGTGAGAATGGCGAACTGAAAAACAACGGCGTCATCAACGGTGGTGACGGTATCTGGCAATCCAGCCAGGGCAACGACAACTGGACAACCGATGAGTCCACACCAGAAGGTGCATTAAACGCACCGTTTACCGATGCCGCATTTGCTGTCTTCCAGGGGGAAGCAGGCAACGTTACCGTTGATAACAGCAAAGGCGACGTGATCATCAGCGGTGCGCAATTCGCTACCGATGGCTATCGCGTAGGTGGTGAAGCCATCACTACCGATACGGCCGATACGTTGATTCGCGTCGGCGATGGTACTGTAGACGGTATCAACTACACCGCGACCATCGACAGTGTGATTCGCGGAACCGGTGGTTTGAACAAAGGTGACCTCGGAACGCTGATCCTCACCGGTGACAATACCTACAGCGGTGGAACCACCATTACGTCTGGTACGTTACAAGTGGCTGGTGATACCAACCTCGGGGCGGCAGATACCGGGATCACCTTCAATGGCGGTACGCTGAAATATGGCGACGCATTTGATACCGCGCGTCAGGTCACTCTGGAATCCGGCGGCGGGACATTCGACACAAATGGGTATGATGTTTCTCTGCTGACGGAAGTCGAAGGTTCCGGTCAATTGACCAAAACCGGTAAAGGCATACTGACACTGACACTGGACAATACCTACACCGGCGGTACGACTATCGAGCAGGGTGTGTTGCAACTGGGTAACGGCGGTAATATCGGCAGCGTACAGGGGGATATCGTTGATAACGGCATTCTCAATATCGATCGTGCCGATACGCTGGCATTAACCAGTAATATCAGCGGCGAAGGCCAGTTGTATCAAACAGGCAGCGGCACCACTGTTCTGCAAGGTTCCAATACCTACAGCGGAGCGACCCTGATTGCCAACGGCGTACTCGAGGCAGGTAATACCGATACCCTGAGCGCAGCATCACACCACTATGTTGCTACAGATACCGCGCTGAATACGCAGGGTTACAACCAGACGGTGGCAGGACTGGATAACGGTGGTGATGTATCGCTCCGTGGTCAACAGGTCGGTTCAACCATAACCGTCAAAGGGGATTACCGTGGTGAAAATGGTACGTTGCAAATTGCTGCAGCGCAGAACACCAGCGGAACAGGCATTGCGGATCGCTTGATTATCGATGGCGGTCAGGCTAGCGGCAGTACCCTGCTGGATGTTGACGGTTCCGGTCTGGGCGCTCCGACAGTTGGTGATGGTATCGAAGTGGTTACCGCGCTCAATGGTGCAACTACCACGGCGCAAACCTCACAGGATGCATTCCATCTGGCCAGCGCGCACATGGCTGCGGGCGCCTTTGAGTACCAGTTGCATGCCGGGAACACACAAGGCCAAGGAGAAAACTGGTATCTGAGAAGCGAATACCGTCCGGAAACAATGCTGTACTCCGGCCTCGCCAGCGTCGTTCGTCAGGGAGACATCAGCCTGTTGGGTAACATGCACCAGCGAATGGGGGATGATGTTAAACCGGGTATTGATGAAGACAACCGCGCCTGGGCCAGAATGATCGGTTACTCCGGTAAAACCAAACTGGATGATGCGGCAGGTACGCAAACCAGTTCACATACCACGGGTATCCAGGTCGGCGTCGATATGTATGCTACTGAAAGCTGGAAAGCCGGTATGTATGCCAGCGTTCTCGACATTGACAGTAACGTTCAAGGGACGAAAACGGGGAGCAATGGTAAAGGCGGCAATATCGACGACAACGCATTTTACGTCGGCGGTTATGCTACCTGGTTCTCTGACGATGGTATGTACGTCGATAACGTCCTGCAGTACGGTAACCATAAATCCCGTCTGTCCGCATCAGGTAATAATGGTTCATATAGCGTGAGAGGCAATACCCTGACGGCTTCGACGGAAGTGGGTAAATCATTCCGTTTAGGCGCCAGTGCCTGGAGTCTTGAACCGCAGGCGCAGTTGATCTACCAATACAGCGACTTCGACAACAGTACGCTGGATGGCGAAACTAAAACGAAGGTTAATCTGGATACCGCAGATTCATTTACCGCTCGTCTGGGTGTGCGCCTGGTCGCCGACTACGATACCAACCATGGCAAATTCCAGCCTTATGGCCGGGTAAACGTCTGGCAGGGTCTGGGTTCAAAAGACAAAACACACTTTAGCAACGCGGTCGCAACCACTACGCTGGAATCATCACAGCAGTACTCCAGTACTGAAGTTGCAGCCGGCCTGAGCTGGTCTATCGACAGGAATTTGCAGGTCTACGGTGAACTGGGAACCCAATTCAGCAATGGCAGCAATAAGTCGCAGGTTGAAGCCCCGGTGAATGCATCGATTGGCTTTAAGAAATCGTTCTAACCCAGCATAAACTTAGCCAGCCTCCTGTTTTCACAGGAGGCTTTTTTATGCCCGCTGACTATCAGTTCTACAGGTATGGAGCGGGAAGTTAAAACGAATGTTGCGAGCAGGCCGGATAAAGCGTCAGCGCCGCCATCCGGTGAAAATCAGGGGGTAATGAGACATTGACAGGTTAACGGTTATTTTGCGTTAACAGTGCGGGGATCTCTTCGGCCATTACCGGAGGAGAAATAAGAAAACCTTGAATTTTATCACAGCCAATATGCTTCAAACGTTCTAACTGCGAGGGAGTTTCCACCCCTTCCGCCAGCACCTCAATACCAAAATTGTGTGCTAATGAAATAATACCTTCGACGATCTTTGTTGATCGGGTGTCCGGTTCAATTCCTGCGACAAATTCTTTATCAATTTTTAAGGTATCAAAAGGATATTTCAACAGATAATTAAGATTAGCATGCCCGGTGCCAAAATCATCCAGAGCTAACTTCACCCCTATCGATTTCAACTCTGTCATATTTTTAGCTGCTATATGGCAGTCACGCAAAGGTGAGGTTTCCGTGACCTCTATTTGGCATCGGCGGGCCGGGAGTCCGCAAGCAGCAAGGTTTTGCCTGATACGTTGGGGTAAAAGGGGATCGCAGAACTCAAGTGCGGAAATATTTACTGATAACGAAAGGGGATCGGGCCAGGCTGCTGCAACGTCCCACGGAGGATTGGTAACCATATCTTCAATTGAAAATATATTGCCGCGGTCTTCCAGTAGCGTAATAAAAACATCGGGAGAAATCATGCCCATTTGCGGACTATTCCAACGCATAAGTGCTTCAAACCCACTAATTTTCTGGGTGGGCAAGTCAAATATAGGCTGATAAACCATATAAAGCTGAGTGGTATTCACCGCCTTTTCAAGCGCATTTAGCAGCTCACTGGAATTTAACATCCCCCCTTCCCCCTTTGTAACCATATAAATTAAAAACCAGTTAAAGTCACTCCCAGGTTGTATCTACTTTTATGCGTGTGATATCAGAAAAGAACGGATAGGTTAGGGTAAAAAAGACAAACTATGTGTAAACCTGACAATCAACTTGTTCAAATCAGATGTATTGCTCAGCCCCAGTTTGGTGACGGCCTTCATCTTGTGAGCCTGAATAGTTTTATAATTCAGGCTAACTAACTCCGAAATTTCTCTGGCTGTATAACCATTTACCAGCAGATTCAGAATCTGCTGCTCTCTTTCGGTTAATCTTTTTTGCGAACGATACAGTCGGGGATTCCATTTCCCTACTGCTAACGTTGCTAATTGAGAAAAATCACGCAATGAAGACTTTTCAGTCAAGACAATGACTTTCTCAATATATAATAACTCAACACATAATTTCGCCACCAAACTATCGGCAACAATCACGATAACGTTATTATAAAATTTAAATCTGTTTTTATTCAAATACTGCACAATTGCGGAACATGGCTGTTCATTGTTAATGATATTAAAAACCATGGTTTGATGCTGGCCCAATGATGATTGATGCAACATGTCCTCAAACTGGTAGGTTTTGATCGGTACATGTTTGCTAGTCAGATAGGCGAACATACCGTTGCCTACAAAATTATCACTGCCACACATCAACATCCTGTTCACCATTCCTTATAAACTTCTGATCTTGTTGCTCATTAAAAATTTGATGATTATTTTCTCAACTTCTGCCTCTTCACGACGGTTCCTGAAATCAAACCCGCATGAAATCTGATAGCAGGAATACAATTGATTATCCTCATCAAATTCGTTGATCATGACGACATCAATAACTTTTAAATCAAGCTGCAAATTTCCAAACGTATCAAAATCCAGAGAGGCACCTTTAATCACTGCATCTTTATAAAGAAAACGTGCATTCACATCTTTAACAATTAATGCGCAACCGCCCTGTGAGATGTTTTTTATCTTAAATGAGTAGTTTTCTCCGTTTTTGTAACGACCAAAACAGAAAAAATCATAGCCCTTCAAAAAAGAGAACCGCTGATTCTGTCGCTGCTGGGCAAAGAAAATCATATCCGGGATGGCATAAGATAATCCTGCCTCCGCACCTGCTGTCGGACTCTTTTCGAGTCTGGCGCTGAATTTGATAATCCCGCTATCGCTGTGCAGGATAAAGTATTGGACCTTTTCAGGGATGATGTCTTCGTGCCAGGAAATCATAAAGTGTTCAAAATCAATCTTTTCTAACTGCGTGATAACACTGCTGTTTTCACATAAGACTTCCAGCTTCGTCTTCTTGTGCAACTCCTCACGAAGGATGGCGATGATTTCAAACTTGTTTTCCTTGGCTAATCCAAAACTCATACAAAAACCCTTATTTCCATATTTAAGATATGTCTCGGTCTCAGTCTCGATTACCGACAAAACACGAGATCAGCATCCACCCCTGGTGCTTAATAACCTTAGTGGATTCCATGTCAAACTGTTGATGCGAACTTAAGTTTTTAACTATCTTTAATCTTACATTGATATGTAAAAACGTTTGATGAGAATTAATTCTAGCTGAAGCCAGGCCTAAAACCATGTGAAGTTGCGCATCAACAATAACAAAAAGGAATAAGAAATAAATCTATAATTCCATTTAGAGATAAAAATAACGTAAAATTAGCCGGGTATAATAGATAACAATGGGTGGGCAAGGCGGAACGACTAAGCTGAGCGCCAGCTATGGTTTAATCGCTGACAGGAAAATGGATGCTTACGGCGTTATATCATTAGCAAATGAAATAATCATGATGGATTATTTCATTTGCTAATGATTAATATTGCAGGCGTGTAAATAAATTTAACTTAAGTTAAAAAAGGCCAGCATTAAGCTGACCCCGGTAATTACCGTATTAAACTATAATGGCATACTATCTTACAGAGGGTATAACGTTAGAAAATAAGTACTACTGATTAATTTCTGTCCGGGCTGAATGCAAAATCCCCCTTAAGGCAGATCCCTGGATTTATGACTTTATGAGAGAAAAAAGATCGTTGAGTGATTCACTCATCGTCGGGTGCGTAAATATTTGATCACGCAATACGGTATAAGGTAACCCTGCATCCATAACGGTTTTGACGATATTAATCATCTCATGAGAGTCCGCACACAATAGTGATACTCCCAATATACGTTGAGTGTTTACATCAATCACGGCTTTGAGGACGCCGCGTGTATCATCCATCACCCGCGCTCGTGGGATTGCCGCGACAGGTAACGTTACCACCTGGACCATTGCCCCGCTGGCACGAGCCTGTTCTTCACTCATCCCTACACGAGAGAGCGGCGGCGTCATAAAAACGGAATACGGCACATTCTGGCGATCGCCTGAATTGCGTAAACCTTCGCCAAATAAGCTGTCGCGGACAATGCGGAAATCATCCAGTGAAACATAAGTAAATTGCAAACCACCGGTTACATCACCCATCGCCCAGATGTTATCTGCAGAAGTCCGCAGATATTTGTTCACAATAATCCCACCGCGCTCGTTCACATCCACCCCGGCGTTCTTTAGCTGCAGATGCTCAGTCGCGGGTTTTCGCCCTGAGGCAACCAGCAGCGCATCCACAGTTCGAAGACCTTCCGGCGTCTGTAGCTGCACCATGCCGTCATGGGACGATACCGACTGTACATTGGCGTTGAGAATTAATTCTACGCCCTGGTCACGCAAAATTTGGGCGATGGCCTCGGCGATATCCCGATCTTCACGCGGTAAAAACAGCGGTGCCGCTTCAAAGATTGTTACCTGGCTGCCAAAGTTGGCGAACATGGACGCGAACTCGAGGCCAATATATCCCCCGCCCAAAATACCAAGACGCTGTGGGCGCTGCGTCAGATTCAACAGCCCGGTACTGTCAAAGACTCCAGGAGTGTCGGACAGGCCTGCAATATCAGGAATAATTGACTGCGCGCCAGTATTGATAAAGATCTTCTCGCCGCGAACCTCGAGTGTTCCGGTCGGCTGAATCACCCGCACGGTATGGTTGTCGATAAACTCAGCGCGCCCTTCAATCACATCCACATTGTCCAGATCAGCGAGATTATGGAAGTTTTTATCACGCAAGAAGCTCACAACAGAGGCTTTACGCTGCATCGCTGCGGCAAAGTCATGCTGCAATTCAGCATCATGCACCAGGGTTTTGGTTGGAATGCAGCCGATATTGATACATGTTCCACCGTACATAGTATTGGACTGCTCGATGATAGCCACCTGCCAGCCCTTTTGTGCCAGGGCCGCCGCCAGCGTCTTACCCGCTTTACCAAAACCAATAATGATTGCCTGGTATTGATTCATGCTGTCTCTCCGCAAAGTCACTGTTCATTTGTTAATCCAAAGTATACGGAGCGATATGCCAGAAAAGCCTATCCATAACGCGATTGTTTTTGTCCAATCGTCTAAACAGCAATAAATAACTTACTCAGTCGATATATTGAAAATACACTAACTATTTGACATTAATGATTTAATATAAAAGTATGTTATTAGTGCTGCCACCCCCCAACAATAAAAATTGTTCAGGAGTCTTTATGGATACCCTTAGCCGATTACTGATGCTTAACGACCCGCAGGGATCTATTGATAAAAATTGCCTGCTCAGCAGAGACTGGCAATTGCCACACGCTGCGGGCGAATTGTCAGTTATCCGCTGGCACACCGTGACCCAAGGGGCTGCCCAACTGGACATGCCTGATGGAACCTCGTTTACGCTTCGTGCTGGTTCGATTGTGATCCTTGCGCAAAACTCAGCGCATCGGCTTTGCCAGTCTGGTGAGGAACAAACACATATCGTCTGCGGCAGTTTACGGCTACCGCCCTCCTCTCGTTATTTTTTAACCACGCTGCCGGAAGCACTAATACTGGCACCGGATGAAAATAGCCACGTCGGCCACTGGCTCAGGGCGATGATTGCGCTACTTCAGGAGGAATCCTCAACCGACCTGCCGGGATCGGATGTGGTATGCAGTCAGCAGTGCGCAACGCTGTTCACACTCGCCGTTCGGCAATGGCTGACACAGGCTACGCCCGCAAAGAACGTACTAAGTTTGTTGTTGCACCCCAGACTGGGGGGCGTGGTTTTCCTGATGCTGGAATCGCCCGCGCATCCCTGGACTGTGGAAGAACTGGCACAACGCGCGCATATGTCGCGGGCCAGTTTCGCGCAGTTATTCCGCGAGGTCTCAAACTCTACTCCACTCGCGGTATTAACCACATTACGTCTGCAATTCGCCGCTCAGATGTTGTCACGTGGATCTCAGCCACTGATTGTCATTGCCGAATCGGTAGGCTATGCCAGCGAGTCATCGTTTCACAAAGTCTTTCTCCGACAATTCGGCTGCACGCCGGGAGAATACCGAAAACGGGTAAAAGCGCTGGAGTCATAGCGCGCCCCCCGGTCAGAAGCGCGCGCTTTCAGGATGCTATTTCTGAGAGCGATGTCGATGTAGCCACATCAGTTTATACGCCGCAGGAATGATAAACAGCGACAATAGCGGCGCGGTTATCATGCCGCCAATCATCGGCGCAGCAATACGACTCATTACTTCCGACCCGGCCCCTGTTCCCCACAATATTGGCAACAAACCGGCGATAATCACCGCCACGGTCATCGCCTTGGGACGAACACGAAGTACTGCCCCGTGGTAGAGCGCTTCATCCAGCTTATCCGCTGTAAAAGTTTGTGGATTTTCCAGAGCCGGTTCGGCTTCTATGGCGTGACGCAGGTACATCAACATCACTACGCCAAACTCAGCGGCTACTCCTGCCAGCGCGATGAATCCGGTTCCGGTCGCTACCGACAGATGGAACCCCATCCAGTAGAGGAACCAGATCCCCCCCACCAGCGCAAATGGCACGCTGGTAATAATCAGCAGCGCCTCTCCAACGCGACGGAATGCCAGATAAAGCAGCACGAAAATAATCATTAGCGTCATCGGTACCATCAGTTTTAGCTTATGGCTGGCTCGCTCTAAAAGCTCAAACTGACCGGAGAACGCCACGCTGGTCCCCGGCTTTAACTGTACATTTTCGGCGATCGCTTTTTTTAGATCGTTAACCACCGAGACCATGTCGCG
This sequence comes from Citrobacter sp. Marseille-Q5395, assembly GCF_947057495.1. Taxonomy (NCBI): domain Bacteria; kingdom Pseudomonadati; phylum Pseudomonadota; class Gammaproteobacteria; order Enterobacterales; family Enterobacteriaceae; genus Citrobacter; species Citrobacter sp. Marseille-Q5395. The sequence goes on from NZ_CAMSEL010000009.1 coordinate 249,927, forward strand.
ATCGCGTGCGTCGATATAGATCCAACTGGTGGGCCGTGCATTCTCGGTTTTCAGCATCGACGGTCCGGAAACGACCTTCACATCCGCCACATCAGCCAACGTGATCTGCTGTTTCATTGGAGTCAAAATCGGCAGTTGACGCAACGTTTCAGGGCTATCGCGGAAGCTTTGCGGATAGCGCAGATTGATCGGATAGCGTGCAATCCCTTCAACCGTTTCCCCCACCATAGCGCCCCCCACTGCCGAGGTAATAAACAGCTGCACATCACCTACGGTCATGCCATAGCGCGCGGCCTTCTCACGGTGAATATCCACACTGAGATAGCGACCACCTTCCAGTCGCTCCGCCAGTGCCGAAGCCACACCTGGTACGGTTCTGGCCACTTCTTCGATTTGCTCAGCCGTGGCGTCAATATCTGACAACACGGTCCCCGACACCTTAATACCGATTGGGCTTTTGATCCCTGTGGAAAGCATATCGATACGGTTACGAATCGGCGGCACCCACAGATTCGCCAACCCAGGCAAGCGTACGGTTTTGTCCAGCTCCTCGATGATTTTGTCCATCGTCATCCCCGCACGCCACTGATCCTGTGGCTTCAGTTGGATCGTAGTTTCGACCATCTCCAGCGGCGCGGAGTCAGTTGCCGTTTCAGCCTTGCCGGTCTTACCAAACACGCGCGCTACTTCCGGAACTGTCATGATCAGCTTGTCGGTTTTTTGCAACATGTCCGCCGCTTGCGCCGCCGAAATCCCCGGTAGGGTTGATGGCATATACAGCAGGTCACCTTCATTAATCTGCGGTAGGAACTCGCCACCGACTTTATTAATCGGCCAGATAACCGTAAGAATCGACAGCACCGCCACCAGCAGGGTGGTCTTCGGCCAGTGCAGTACTTTCAGCAGTAGCGGATGGTAAATACGAATCAAGAAACGGTTGAGCGGATTACTACTTTCCGCCGGAATTTTGCCGCGGATCCAGAACCCCATCAGGATCGGGATCACCACGATTGCCAGAAACGCCGCCCCCGCCATGGCATAGGTTTTGGTAAACGCCAGCGGCCCAAAGAGCCGTCCCTCCTGCCCCTCAAGGGTGAAAATGGGAATAAACGACAGAGTAATAATCAGTAAGCTAATAAACAGCGCCGGACCAACTTCTACCGAGGCGTTAGTGATCACCTGCCAGCGTGTTGCGTTATCCAGCTTTTCACCCGGATGCTGATGTTCCCACTCTTCCAACCGCTTATGCGCGTTCTCAATCATCACGATCGCGGCATCAACCATCGCGCCAACCGCGATGGCAATCCCACCAAGCGACATAATATTGGCGTTCAGTCCCTGAAAATGCATCACGATAAATGCAATACACAGGCCCAGCGGGAGAGAAATAATCGCGACCAGTGCCGAGCGGATATGCCACAAGAACAGAGCACAAACCAGCGCCACGACGATAAACTCTTCCAGAAGCTTGTAGCTCAGGTTATCAATCGCACGATCAATTAGCTGACTGCGATCGTATGTTGTAACTACCTCAACGCCTTCCGGCAGGCTGCTTTTTAGCGTTTCAAGTTTGGTTTTAACGGCAGAGATCACCTCACGCGCATTTTTACCTGAACGCAGAATGACGACTCCGCCAGCCACTTCGCCTTCACCGTTCAGCTCAGCGATCCCACGACGCATTTCCGGTCCGATTTGTACGCGCGCAACATCACGCAGGTAAACCGGCACACCGTCTGCCCCTGACTTCAGTACAATGTTATTGAAATCATCGAGTGTTTGCAGATACCCGCTGGCCCGAACCATATATTCCGCTTCCGCCATCTCCACGGAAGAACCGCCGGCTTCCTGGTTAGACGCATCCAGCGCAGACTTCACTTCAGACAAGCTGATGCCATATTGCGTCAGCTTCATTGGGTCAATAACGACCTGATACTCTTTGACCACTCCCCCAACCGAGGCGACTTCCGCCACGTTAGGGATGGTTTTCAGTTCATACTTTAAAAACCAGTCCTGAAGAGAACGTAATTCGGCCAGATCGTGTTTTCCGCTGCGATCCACCAATGCATATTCAAATATCCAGCCAACACCCGTGGCATCCGGTCCCATTTCCGCACTGACACCCGCAGGCAATTTCCCCTGCACCTGGTTGAGATATTCCAGGACGCGGGAGCGCGCCCAGTAAGGATCAGTGCCATCTTCAAAAATGACATATACGTAGGAGTCGCCAAACTGCGAAAAGCCACGGACTGTTTTAGCCCCCGGCACTGACAGCATGGTGGTGGTCAGTGGGTATGTAACTTGGTTTTCAACAATTTGCGGGGCCTGGCCGGGGTAGCTGGTTTTGATGATCACCTGAACATCAGAGAGATCCGGCAAAGCATCCACGGGCGTGTTGATGATGGTCCACGTTCCCCAGATGCTGAGAAATAACGCCCCCATCATCACCAGAAAACGATTAGCTACCGAGCGACGGATAATCCATTCAATCATTTGTCATATCCTCAGTGTGCATGGGTCGCCGGAGCGGGCATTGCTGCGGCATCTGGCGCATCACTTTGCCGGGCCCGCATACGATCCAGCGCACCGGAGATATTCGCCTCGGAGTCAATCAGGAACAGACCGCTGGAAACGACTTTTTCACCTTCAGCCAGACCAGAGCGAATAGCCGTTAGCCCCTGAGATTCATGGAATACCGCAACCTGCTTCGGTACAAACCGTCCTTCGTTATCAACGGTGATCACCCGCTGCTCCGTGCCGGTATCAATCAGCGCTTTAGATGGGATAAGCAACATCGGTTCACTTTGCGTTTTCAACTTCAGATAAGCATTCATCCCCGGTTTAAGCGCCTCGTCAGGGTTATCAACCTGCAAACGTAGCTGGAGAGTTCGTGTGGTAGCATCGACGCTCGGCAGAATGCTCCACTTGCTGATGGTAAAGGGTTTATCAGGCCAGGCTGGCACGGTGATAGAAAACTGCGAGGCATCTTTAAGCAGCCAGGCGATAGACTCCGGGACCGACGCGCTGACCCACACCGGATCCATACCCTGAATTTTCGCCACAACATTGTCTTTTGAAATGTTCATGCCGGTACGCAAATCAAATGCGGTAATCACCCCATCAATAGGTGCTCTCAGGGTGAAGCGTGTCTGAATTCTGCGGGTAGATGTTAAACGCTGAATGTCCGCCTCTGGCATACCGGCCAGACGTAACCTTTCCAGAATACCTTCAACCTGTGTGGCGGTACCGCCGGTCTCACGTAACAGCAGGTATTCACTCTGCGCCTCAACCCAATCCGGGATTGTCAGGTCGATTAGCGGCGCGCCTTTTTTAATTTTGTCACCCACGGTGAGCGGATAGACCTTTTCGATAAAACCAGCGGAACGCGCCTGCACAATGACAAACTGATATTCGTTATAACTGACGTTTGCTGGAAATGTTTGCGCATACAGTAATGGCCCACGGCGCACAGGTTCCGTTTTTAATCCCAGATTCTGAGTCTGAGTCGGATCGATACGCACTCCCGGCGCAGAAGCGCTCGCAGTCTCTTCATCGGCATACTTCGGGATCAGATCCATATCCATGAACGGCGATTTACCTGGCTTCTCAAAGCGTGTATTCGGATACATTGGGTCATACCAGAACAGAACTTTACGGGCTTCTTTTGGCGAAGGTGACGCTGTATCGGCCGAAACGTTTGCTGATGAAAAATAGGTATAAACACCGACAGAAATAATCCCACCGGCAATCATGCCTGCGAGTATAAGCGCGGTATTTTTAATTTTTAAAGACGCCATAGTGATTTCCATTGCGCGAGTGTCTTACCCGTGTGCAAAACAACCCGGGTAAGAACAGAAGAGACCTGCGGACTTCGTTATTTACTGATGTGAATATCTCGTAAGACAGAGAGATTTCCCTGCTGCACAAAAGTAAACGCCACTTTATCGCCTGGCTTAATATCATCAGCACGTGTATCGGAGACTTGCGTAAAACGCATCGTCATTGCGGGCCAGTTCACCGCCGGAATAGGCTCGTGTTTAATGGTGATTTTTTTATTTTCTGTATCAATAGATTCAATCACACCGGTTGCGCTAATTGTTTGTTCCTGTTGAGCCGTTGGCTCCATATTCATCATGGAACCATGCTGATGCTCATTTGCCTGAGCATTAAACATAACCACAGATAAAAAACTAAACAGAGCGGCTTTGGCGGTAATATTCATAAATCATTCTCCTGACAGTTTAATGCAACTTAAATATGACGAATATAGGGTTATTCCGCCCAACCGCCGCCTAAGGCAGCAAACAGTTTAATTTCATTAACCTGTTGGGCGTAATTAAGATCGAGCAGCGATTGCTGCGTTGCGAATAAAGAACGTTCCGCATCCAGCACCTCGATATAGCTCACTGCACCATTCTGATAAAGTGCTCTGGCGCGTTGCAAAGTGATCTGCAGGGACTCCAGATAGCGTTGCTGGGCGGTAATCTGATCGGCGAGGCTTTGACGTAACGCCAGCGCATCAGCCACCTCTTTAAACGCGTTCTGAATTTTTTGCTCGTAATTTACTACCGACTGTTGCTGACGAATTTCTGCCAGATCGAGATTTGACTGATTACGTCCGGCGTTAAAAATCGGAATATCGATTTTCGGGACAAAGTTCCACATGCCGCTGGCGGCATTAAATAAGCTGGAGAGGTCGCTGCTGCTGGCGGATACTGAACTGGTTAGCGTAATTGACGGGAAAAATGCCGCTCGCGCAGCGCCAATATTGGCATTTGCCGCCATTAAAGCATGCTCAGCTTCCATGATATCTGGCCGCTGGAGCAGTATTTGCGAAGGGAGCGCTGGCGGCAACGTCACTGCTTTAATATCGCCATGGCTGCGCGACCGATCGTCTGGTAATTTTCCGTAGGTTCCGAGCAACAGCTGCAATGCATTATTCGCCTGCGCCAGTTCACCTTTACGTTTTGCGATATCGCTGCGCGTACTTTCAATCACGCCCCGAGCCTGTTCCAACGCCAGAACATTGGTGCTTCCGGTTAATAACTGTTTCTCGACAAAGGCGTAAGAACGCTGATAATTTTGCAGCGTTTCTTCCGCAATTTTCAGCTGCGCATAAGCCAGACGCTGATTGAAATAACTTTGCGATACATTGGAGATTAACAGGATATGCACCGCCCGACGTGCTTCTTCACTGGCAAAGAAGTTCTGCCGGTCGGCTTCACTCATATTTTTTAGCCGACCGAAAAAGTCCAAATCGAAACTGAGATTCAGCCCGGCCTCAAATTCCCGGTTAGTGCTGGTATCGCCTTTTAATTTTCCGCTATACGTGCCGCTGGAGCCTGCATTAATCTGCGGATAACGGTCAGCATCCGTCACGCCATATTGTGCCCTCGCTTCCTGAACCTTGAGGGTTGCCATGCGTAAATCACGGTTATTGAGCAGCGCCTCACCTATCAACGCCTTTACCTGCTCGTCCACAAAGAAGGTGCGCCATCCCGTATCTTGATACCCCGCTGGTGCAGAAACCAGCGTGTTCTGGCTTAAGGAGAATTGCTGCGGCACCGGCAAGGCCGGGCGCTGATAGTCCGGAGCCAGAGAACAACCGGCGAGAACAAAAATAGCGCTGAGGGTAAGAAGTTTAAATTTGCACATAGCTCTTCTCGTCCGGACCGGACTGATAACCGTAAAATGAGTGTGAATTTATCGACTTGTACCTTACCTAATTGACTCTGTTTAACCGGTGACAGGTAAATGACAAAACTGTCATTTTCCCAATAACTCATTGCTATCCGATCCGGCTCCTCTAGAATTGAAAACCCGCACAGCCAGTGCGTGAAGGAGAATGTGATGAAGATTTTGATAGTCGAAGATGAGAAAAAAACTGGCGAATACCTGACCAAGGGCCTGACAGAATCAGGTTTTGTTGTGGATTTAGCAGATAACGGTCTGAACGGATATCACCTGGCTATGACCGGCGATTACGACTTGCTCATTCTTGACATCATGCTGCCTGACGTAAACGGCTGGGATATTGTACGTATGCTGCGCACCGCCAACAAAGGTATGCCAATCCTTCTTCTCACTGCGCTAGGTACGATTGAACATCGGGTCAAAGGCCTGGAATTGGGTGCCGATGACTATCTGGTTAAACCGTTCGCCTTTGCCGAGCTTCTGGCGCGGGTCAGAACGCTGTTGCGACGAGGGGCTGCGGTGATTGTTGAAAGTCAGTTTCAGGTTGCGGACTTAATGGTTGATCTGGTCAGCAGAAAAGTGACCCGCAGCGGGACGCGCATTACCCTCACCAGCAAAGAGTTTACGCTGCTCGAATTTTTCCTTCGCCATCAGGGTGAAGTCTTGCCCCGGTCACTTATCGCTTCTCAGGTCTGGGATATGAATTTTGACAGCGACACCAATGCGATTGATGTCGCCGTTAAACGGCTGCGCGCCAAAATTGATAATGATTTTGAACCGAAGCTGATTCAGACCGTGCGCGGCGTGGGGTATATGCTTGAGGTACCGGATGGTCATTAAACGATTGCAACGCCCTTTTTCGCTGGCAACGCGTCTGACCTTTTTTATTAGTCTGGCCACTATCGCCTCGTTTTTCGCCTTTGCCTGGATAATGATCCACTCAGTGAAAGTTCATTTCGCCGAGCAGGATATCAATGACTTAAAAGAAATAAGCACCACGCTGGAACGCATTCTTAATCATCCCGACGAGCCGGAATTTCGACGACTGGAAACATTAAAAAACGTGGTTGCTGGATATTCAAACGTCATTATTTCACTTGAAGATGCCAATCAAAAAGCGATTTTCCATTCGCCAGGTGCGCCGGATCTCCGCCAGTTTATCGCCAGCGCTAAGCCGGATAAAAATGCCCATAGTAATAACGTCTTTTTATTATCCGGCCCAATGCTGCATTCACAGGAACATGCCCACGGGCAAAAAATGTCCTCCAACTGGCGAATGATTCGTTTGCCAATTGGCCAACTACCTGACGGAAAAGCAGCCTATACGCTGTATATGGCATTATCGATAGATTTTCATCTGCACTACATTAATGACTTGAAAAACAAACTGATTATGACGGCATCGTTGATCAGCATGATGATTATTTTTATCGTGTTGTTCGCTGTTTATAAAGGCCACGCACCAATCCGTAACGTCAGCCGCCGAATCCAGAATATTACCTCTAAGGATCTCGACGTCCGCCTGGATCCACAGGCTGTACCTATTGAACTGGAGCAACTGGTAGCTTCGTTTAACCATATGATTGAACGAATCGAGGATGTGTTTAAACGTCAGTCCAATTTCTCAGCAGATATTGCCCATGAGATCCGCACCCCAATAACCAATCTGGTCACGCAGACGGAAATTGCGCTCAGCCAGCCCCGCAGCCAAAAAGAGCTGGAAGATGTGCTCTATTCGAATCTTGAAGAATTTGGTCGAATGTCGAAGATGGTGAGCGACATGCTGTTCCTGGCGCAAGCGGACAATAATCAATTGATCCCGGAAAAGACTGCACTAAATCTGGCGGATGAAGTCAGCAAAGTATTCGACTTTTTTGAAGCGTGGGCGGAAGAGCGTGAAGTCAGTTTGCGTTTTGAAGGCCGCGCGTGTTGGGTATCCGGCGATCCTTTAATGTTACGCCGGGCCATGAGTAACCTTATTTCTAACGCCATACGTTACACCCCAAAAGGCGAGTCTGTGACTGTGCGGGTGAAAGAGGCTGATGGGCAGGTACAGATTATCGTCGAGAATCCCGGCCCCCCCATTGCCGCAGAACACCTCCCCCGGCTCTTCGACCGCTTCTATCGGGTGGACCCATCGCGACAGCGTAAGGGCGAAGGTAGCGGTATTGGACTGGCTATTGTGAAATCAATCGTCACTGCTCATCAGGGCAAGGTCTCTGTGACATCTGACCCACGCGCCACCCGCTTTATTTTGACGCTACCAAAACATGCGATTTAATCATCTGCAATGGCGCTGAGGCACCATTGCAGATTTATTCTCTGACACAACCGTCATAATCCTGTCACGTCGTTGAGCGTACCTGTTTATTATAATTCCCTCCGTCAAACCAAACCGGAGAATATGATGAATAAAATATCGTCTTTTTTAGCTATTGCATTTTTTATCTCAGCTGGCGTTAATGCGGCAGAATCTTCAGGAACCCATCAGCAAGCGGCGACGGCTCATCAAATGATGAATAACAGCGATGCTCCAGCCCATCAAAAAATGGCTCAGGCACATGAGATGCAGGCGTATAACAGCAAATACAGGCAGACTATTGCTCCATCCTTCTCACACATGAATGAACATGAACAAGCGATGGTCGTTCACCAGTCGATGAATAACAGCCATTCATATTCACATGAACTGCAGGCAGAAAAACACCGTGAACGTATCCCGACACAGGGATAATTGATACCAGTTTTTTTAAAAAAAACCTAATAACTATAGGTTACAATCACAAAACCGCCCCTTCACAGGCTTGTCTATCAACAGGCCTGTATTTTCGTTTATCCTCACCGAATTATTAATGTCAATATTAATATTCTATTAAACTCCTCATCAAAAAGTAAAATAACACCTGAGACATAAACAACTTGTATAAAATACGTAAACATCCAGCTCATGATGTTGCTTTTATCAATAACAACAACCTTCCGATGAATATAAATTAGGAATTCCCCTGGTATGTTTTATTAATATTTAGTGGGAGACTGCTTCCGTCATAAACATGACGTAAAGAAAGTTAGTATTCCTATAAATAAATTCAATGATGATAGTGAGTAACAGAATGAAAAAACGTCTGCTGGCCGTCTTTGTCCTGGGTCTGACAACCGCCACCACTGCATGCGCAATTACTCCTGCAATGCAGAAAAAATATGAACGCTCGGGCTGTACGCAGATGAGCGAACTCAACGGCTGCGATGTTAATAAATCCTATGAGTGGAATCGTGATCATGGATTTATCGACAACACAGAAAACCATCAGAATCGACATCACCGACATGGTGAAGATCAGCCGCGCAATCATGATCAGGCCGGAATTTATGGCAAGTTCTCCGGGAATTACGTTGCAAATTTTGAGAATGGTCAGCGCAGTGTAGATATTCACATCGAAGACTCCACCGTCTACGTAAATGGTAACGAAGTGCGTGATATCAATACTTATAAAGATACGATGACCTTCCGCGTTGGGTATTCAACATACACCATTAAAGCGAATGGTCGTGGTAGCTGGATTGATCCTGATGCCGGTAACGCTGGCAAAATTGTGCGTGAATAACGGATTACACCATAATGAAAAAGCTGATATCCGCAATGGTCATCATGGCCAGCCTGTCAGGCTGTGCTGAACATCCGTACCTTTCTGCTGCCGCCGCTGGAGTCGGTGCTGCAGCTGTTGCTACGGCAATAGCTAACCACAAAAATCACGAAAAAGAGCATGACCGCCAGGAGCGTGAGCAGAGAGAAAACCAACATGCATGGCGGCATAATCACCATCATAACGATGATGACAACCGCTACTATTAACGCTGATTAATAGCAAAGAGCGCTGAGATCACAGCGCTCTTAAATTCCGCGCGTTACAGTATGGCGCTTTAACGCTGGAGTCAGCCATGGCTTTAACCATCACAGTGTTGCTGGAAAACAGGCGCGCTGCCGGTGCAGAAACATCATTGCAGGCAAAACCAGGGCTCAGTCTGTTAGTCCAAGATGAAACGACCACAATTCTGTTTGATACCGGGCCGGACGATAGCTTTAAGCTTAATGCCGCGCTGATGGGCGTAGACCTGTCTCAATTAACGGCTACGGTACTCTCACACGGTCATTATGATCACTGCGGCGGCGTGTCCTGGCTGGCGGACAACACTCGCGTCATCTGCCATCCCCAAATAGCCTGTGAGCGTTATTCTGCAATATCCCTTTTTGGATATACCTCAAAAATCAAGAAATTATCACGCGATAATGATTACTCTCGCCTCAGTATGGAGTACACCCAGGAACCGCTATCCATCAGCGAACGTTTTCTGTGGTCTGGAGAGATAAGCGTTCCCACACCGCGAGCCTATGGTGTTATTCGTGAGCGCACCATGCGACAGGACTACATCACCGACGAAGGTGTATTGATTTATAAATCTGATCGCGGCTTAGTTATTATTACCGGCTGTGGGCATCGTGGGATAGAGAACATCGTACGCCATTGCCAAAATATAACCGGAATCACGAAGATCCACGCCCTGATTGGCGGCTTTCATCTACGTTGTGCTTCGCCGTATAAACTATGGCAAGTCCGGCAATTTCTGAATCAACAGAAACCAGAAAGACTCCTTGGCTGTCATTGTACCGGATCGTGGGGGCGCTTGTGGCTACCTGAAATAAGCGCACCTGCAACTGGGGATGTGATTGTTCTGGAGTAGATATTCATGACTGCAGGTACAGATGCAGCAGCAAGAATGCGGCCTGAAAGATTAGGGCTTTAAAACGGGAACCTTGCGGTTCCCGTTTGACTTAGCAGCACAGGCGAACCTAGATGGTTACGATTTCAGGTTCATCAAATACGGTCAGTTTTGGTGCTTCGCCAGTATATTTTTCCGCGTATACCAGGCTTGTGTTCCCCGCACAGCCATTCGCCAGTCTTGAGGTTGGAATGTCCGCAGTCAGTACGTTAGCACCGCCATTTTTACAAATACCATTCTCAATATCAGGCCAGGCACCTTCGTGGATACAGATGATCCCTGGTTTGATCCCGTCGCTGACGTGCGCCCCAACCAGCACCTGTCCGCGATCATTCCAGACACGCACCAGATCTCCCTCGGCGATACCTCTCGCTTTTGCATCATCCGGATGAATAGTCACCGGCTCACGATTTGCAATAGCGTATTCTTTACGCAGCGAAGCGTAGTTCAGCTGGCTGTGCAGGCGATGTGCCGGATGCGCCGTTAGCAGCTGTAGCTGATCCTTATCCGCAGACCCTTTCCACTCATCCGGTTCAATCCACGAAGCATGTGGCGGACAGTCTTTATATTTGTAGCCTTCAATCGTTTTCGAGTAGATTTCAATCTTACCGCTTGGCGTTCCGAGTGGATTCATAACCGGATCATTGCGGAAATCAGCATAACGCACGTATTTGTTGTTCTTTTCGTTCTCACGCATTTCGATCAATTTATTCTGCTGCCAGAACGCATTGAACTGAGGCATGGCAACGCGCTGGGCACGGGCGGCTTTTTGCGCAACATCATAGAATTGCTTCAACCACGCCATTTCATCTTTGCCTTCGGTATAGACCGCTTTTCCGCCAGGCTTAAGCATTTCAGCGAGATCGGCAAACACATCAAAGTCATTACGCGCTTCAAACTGCGGTTCAATAACCTGCTTCATCGGCACCAGATGCTGGTTACTGTAATCGCCGGTCATGGTCAGGTCGTTGCGCTCAAACGATGTAGTGATGGGCAGAACAATATCGGCATGTTTAGCCGCAGCAGTCCAGTAACACTCGGAGATAACAACCAGTTCTGGCTTCTACCAGGCTTTAATTAAACGATTTGTATCCTGGTGATGGGTAAAGTTAGCGCCACCAGCCCACCAGATCATTTTGATCTCCGGGAAGGTCTGCTCTTTACCATTATGCTGATATTTTCCACTCGGATTCTCCAGCGCTTCGACAATTCGCGCCACGGGAAGATTTGTCACGGCATCGGAAACCGCCCAGTCATTTCCAGCTGACGAACCGCCTTCCACTTTGGCCGAGATAGCCGGTAATACCCCACCAGTACGCGTCGGGTTCCCGCCATTGGAGTAATGATAGGAGAAGCCGAAGCCACCGCCTTCTGTACCAATTTGCCCCAGCATCGCCGCCAGTGTCACCAGCATCCAGTGTTTTTGCTCACCATATTGCTGACGCTGAATCCCCCAGCCTGCCATAAGCATGGTTTTGTTACTGGAGAAAATTTCCGCCAGCTTCTCCAGTTGTTCTGCAGGTACACCACAGACGCCTGATGCCCACTCAGCAGTTTTCTCAATATTGTCGCTCTTGCCGAGCAGGTATTCCTCAAATTGCGGATATCCGGTGGTGTATTTTTCCAGGAACGCTTTGTCATGGAGATTTTTCTTCACCAACGTATGTGCAATACCCAACATCATGGCGACGTCTGTCCCCATATGCGGTGCAATCCAGGTGGCATTATCACCAAAGAATTCAATTGTTTCTGAACGCATTGGATCGATAGCGATAACGCTTTTTCCTGATTTTTTCAGCAGATTGAAATACTCGAGTCCTTGTTCATCCGTACTGCTCCAGGCAATTTTTAACGTATTGAGCGGGTTCATTCCCCACAACACCACGACCTGGCTGTGCTCGAGTACCATTGGCCAGGTAGTCTGTTGTTCATATACCTCAACTGAGCCTACAACGTAAGGCATGATGACCTGGGCCGCTCCGGTTGAATAATCCCCGGTATGTCCGGCGTATCCCCCAGCCATACTCATGTAACGTTGCAGTAAGGTTTGCGCTTTGTGCAGCACACCACTGGAGCGCCAGCCATAAGAACCAGCAAACACTGAAGCCGGGCCATAGCTGCTACGGATCCGGCTATGTTGTTCATGAATGAGTTTCAGCGCCTGCTCCCAACTGACACGCACGAAAGGATCGCTCCCTCGTTTGCCATCCGCTTTACCTGGGTTTTCCAGATAGCTTTTGCGCACCATCGGATATTTCACGCGGATATTGGTATGTACCTGGTCGGGCGCGGTTTGCTGCAATGAGTTAGGCACCGTTTTAGGCAATGCGCCTTTTGAAGAAACGACTTTGCCGTCTTTAACTTCCACATACACCGCTCCCCAACGTGCAGCTGTCAGGATTGCCCCACCATTTTGGCCTTCAGCCCAGGCTGGCATCGGGATCACCGAAGAAATCGCCATAGTCCCGGTTGCCGCGCCAGCCGTCTTGATAAAGTCACGTCTTGTGAGTTTCATGATTTCTCCTGGTGTTATCGCTTATTTATTTATGTCTTTTGCGTTGTACTGGAAGTAACGGCTCAGGATATCCAGTTCGTTTTCACTGATGTTGGTACGAGCGCCCATCCCTTTTGCCACTGAAGGCCAGGCATTGAGCGTAAAATGGTTCGCAGGAATAGGCGCATGGCAACCTGCGCAGTACACATTGTCGAGTTTGCGAGCGTAGTCCCACATTGGCTCACGACTGGCGAGAGCAGAACCACTCCACTCTCCCTGTAGAGCCACGTCCCGCCATGTATTACCGTAATCATCGGTTTTCCAGTCGGAGAGAATGTTAAGTGACTGCTGTCCCTTTTCACTTAGGCTGGCCAGAATTAAACGCTGACCTGCTGCGTAGTAAATCACCTGTTCAGTTCCCTGCATCTGGCTTCCACGGATCTCAACCAGCCGCGAGTTTTCTGTCGATTTCAACACCTGCATTTTTGTAGCGGGATAGACAGTTCCCAAATCACCGAGTGCGGTATTAGTTACGACATAAAGCTCTTTTGCCGTAGCAGGAGTGGAGGCCGACTGTGCTTCAAGTCCTTTGAGAGCGCTGTCATCCATTTTGATTTCAGGTGGGAAGTGGGCAACGCCCTTGTGGCAATCAATACAGGTTTGCTTTTCCTGAATGCCCATTTTATGCATTTTTTGGGCATCAGCGCTTTGCGCTTCAAGATCCATCGCGTCCATACTGTGACAGCTACGGCAGGTAGCAGAATCATTGGCTTTCAGCTGTGCCCAGACGGTTTGTGCCATCTCAAGTCGATGTTCTTCGAATTTTTCCGGAGTATCGATTTTTTTGGTAACAAACTGATGATAAACATCTTTTGTTGCTCGCAGCTTAGCGACGAGGAAATCCAGTCCACCTTCCGGAATATGACAATCCGCACATTCTGCCCGAATTCCTCTTTTGTTCTGAAAATGAACCGATCCTGTATATTCCTCATATGGTGCCTGCATCGTATGGCAAGACAGGCAAAATTCAGTGCTCGAAGTTTTATGCAATGTCCATTGCCCAGCTAAAACAATAACCGCACCAAGAACAATGCACAGCAGCATCGTCCAGAGGATGGTTTTATTTATTTTTCTCATTTTAAATTCCCACAAGACACCTACTCTTTAATGGGTAGACAATAATTATACTAAGTCTATTACTTATTGATATTTATCAAGCGCAGAAGGAAATGAGAATCAGCATTCAGGCAAATTTGAAGACCGTCGCATATTTGATAAGAACAAAATAAAAATATATGGTTTAGTTAAAAATCAATGACTTAACAAGGATTATAAGTTTAATAATCTATTATTTAATAAAATGTCAGAGTAAAAGGCGGGAAAAGCAGCACTGAGATGAATATAAGCTCTGGACGTCATTCGTTATATAAAAAAATATACAATGAAATGATGTAAAAAAGAAAGAAGTTCGTCGCATTATTTTTCATAGAGATTTATTCACAAAACCTTGATCTGGTCACTTCTTATACAGAACATAAATTCGCTACACTCAATACAGAGGTAAACAAACAGGAGGTGGTGAATATGTATCGCTCAATTCTGGTGCCGATTGATATCTCTGAAGCCGATTTAACTCGCCATGTTATTCCTCAGGTAAAGGCGCATGCCAAGACCGCCAAAGTCCATTTCTTAGCTGTTATACCTACCGTACCGTTCTACGCATCGCTGGGGCTGGCCTACTCCAACGAATTTCCAGACAGAAGCGGCCTCCAGGCCAAGGCGACCGAAAAGCTGGAAGAAATAATTAAACAATTCAATATCCCCACCGGCAGGACTCAGTCCCATGTGGTTTATGGTCCGCCAAAAGATCAGATTCTCAAACTGGCGGAAGCAGTGGATGCCGAACTCATCGTCATCGCTTCACATAAGCCAGGTTTTAGTACCTATCTGCTGGGCTCAACGGCGTCAGCCGTGGTTCGCCATGCGAAATGTCCCGTACTTGTTGTGCGGTAATTCTGGCGGAGTAATAATCAAAAACGGGAGCCAGCAAGCTCCCGTTTTACATTCTTAATACATCCAAATATTTCCAGAAAAAGTAAATCGCAATCCGGCTGGTTTAATGCTGTGGATGCAACAGGAGTAAGGAGTGATTTTGTCGAAATGGTACCCCTGTAGGATTCGAACCTACGACCTACGGCTTAGAAGTTCCTAGAACTACCTGCTAAGTCAATAACATACCCCATCAACACTGCGCTCACACGTCCCATCTTCGAAAAACATGCAAAGCCTTGCAAACCGGTGCAAAGCTTTGTATGTCCCACTTTGGTCTCATTGCATAAATTTCATAACACCAGTAGCCATCCATGCTGATTTTCCGGTAAAACCGATGATGATACTGCCGGCGATCAACACTGACGCCAGCAAGCATGAGAAAGAACAGATAAGCCGTACTGTTCAGGAAATGTTTGAAGAGGCTGAATTCTCGTTAGTGAGTGAGTAAAGATTTTCAATGCCCGCCACAGTTACGTCTTGATTACGCTGTGGCGGATATTCATTTTCGTAAACGTTCGTTCGACGATCAGCTCGCGTTCCATCTCCGCCAGCGCCGACATCACATGGAAAAAGAAGCGCCCCATGGCTGTACTGGTATCAACGCTGTCTGTTAAAGAGCGGAAGTGGGCACCGCGTTCATGTAACTCTGATATCAGTGCGATCAGGTTCTTAACGCTGCGTCCCAGCCTGTCTTTTCACAACGTCATATTACTGGATTGCAGGCACATCAGGCCAGTCAGGTTTTGATGTGTCCACCCGGTTTACCATTACGCTGTAGAGTTCCCAGGCGTCCAGCCGTTTAATCTCTTCATCTGTGGCAATTTTTAGTTTTACTGCCCGTGCCAGTGGTGCAATAACTGACTCTGCCTCAGCAAGAAGTTCCGCTTTTCTGGCTTCAGCCTGTGCAACCAGCTCTTCAGGTGTATATTCGCGATGCTCAACCAATACCGGGCCTCCTTTCCTGTGCTCGATATATTTTCCGTCCACCTGGCCCTGCATCAGCTCGCGATAATACTCATCTGTCAGGGGAATTAAATCGTCAGGGTAATTATCGGATTCGGTATCCGGTTGCCAGAAAAAACCTTTTTCTTTAAAGCTGTAATAATATTCGCTCATTGATATTTATCTCCCAATCGCAAACCAGGCTACAGGAAAATTATTGACCAGATTGGCCATTCCTGATGACTTGGTGGCGGCAAAAAACTGACTGTTGCTCACCGGGTATCCGAATGCGTTATCCACCTGGGTGCCCTGAGCGTTGGTATTGGTTACAAAAACGACAAAGCAACCAACAGGGAAAGCGCGCGGGAAATTGTAGGTTCCGTTTGAGTTACCAAGTGTTCCCCACTGCATTATAAATCCGGTGCTGTCGTCCAGAATCCAGCCCCAGTCCTGAATGCTGCCGGTATTTTTACGGGCGAAAGTCTGGTTAACATAATCAATGGTGGCGCGGGTATTTAGCTGATTAGTAATCCAGATACTCAGCCAGTTATCCCCCCACACTGAACTAAAAATGTCACCATTAGTGGTCATGTGCGCATTATTGAAATGAATATCGGTGAGCATGTGTAACCCGTTGCCATTGATAGAACCCACTTTGGCACCGTTACAGTAAATATCCAGTACGCCATCCGCGCTGCCGATAAATCCACTGTCACTGTCACCGATATTTATACACGGTGTGCTGCCGTCAAAAACGCCGGTTCCGATACTGCCAATACTCACGCGTTTTGTCGGGTTGAGCGTTTCTTTTAAACCAAGGTTTGAGAGAGCCGTAGAAATCGCCGCTGCACCATCTGATTTGATATCGGCAAATGGGTTTGCACGGCTCAGTGTGAGTTTTTGAATGGCTTTTAAAACCTGAGTCATATCGTTAATGTCGAGCGCCAATCCTGCTGACTCTACGATATGCGCTAACTCTTCCTGCATGGCGTTAAACGCTGCTGCCCGCAGCCTCGTTGCGGCAATACCACCAGCAACACTTCCATCAGTATATTTGCCATCCTGCGTTGCAGTGGCTTCGACTTGCCCGATTCGGAGCATAGTTAATCCTCACTTAGTGTTAAGCGATAAAATCAGAGGGGGAAATATCAGTTATGAATAATTGAAAATGATGTTCAGATGGGATGGGGCAATTTTGTTGATTGAACACTCCAGTTGTTTATTGCCCCACGATGCGAGCGGATCTCCGCAGTAGGACGCGCCAGCAAGCGAATACTTGATCGTTGTTTGTGGCGCATTTATCCGCCAGGTAAATGGCCACTCGTCACCGTTAAGCGCATCACCGCATACTGACATGCCACTCATAGCGGGCCGGAACTGTGTGATAGTGATGGTATAACCAAGAGCTGCAGCCACCCGGATGTAATAATCGCGGTTCAGGCCGCCGGTGCTGATTAACTTTGCCACCACGGCGCGCTGGCGATCGCTGACGCCACCGGATTCACCAATCGCACAATCATCTGGTAACCCCAGAGAGCTTTCCCATTCTGACAACATTACCGTCGCTGTAGGGGGAAAAGCACCAGTAATCAGGCTTTGCGCATCGTTGTCAGAACGCTGAAACGCGCTGCCCAGTGCCCGTAATACCGCAGCCTGTACCGTTTTTTGCGATCTGGGCCACGCCCTGCCCGTCGGCAGCAACGCGCCAAGCGCACCGGCATAATCATTTTTTGAAAAGAGGCTCATACAAGATTCACCCCGCCAAGCACCGGAATTTCGCCAACAGCAAAGGTGATATTGGCCATCGGAGAGTTAAGGATATAGCCCGTCGTGCCACTAACACCGCCGATACTCCCGTTAATATCAGAGAGGTAAACTTTCCCGGAACCATCAGGGTTAGCCTCATCAAAAAACAGCGCCGTCAGCGCGTCTTTTATACCCTGAACTGTGGTGCTGTCGGCATTTTTGATACCAGAGATTTCAATATTGATGACTTTCTTGATCGGGGAACATACGAAAACAATGGCAGTGTCTGTCTGCTGCTGATAGATGTGGTCGGCGACAGCGAGCTGGTCTCCGGTGGCTTTAACAGCCCCCCAGTCCTCAAGTTGGGATATTCCATCGGTACCGACCGGAAACCCACCATTGTCATTCCGATCACACATGATATACACGCCAACGGTCCCGGCCCCGTTCAGACGCCGCTTTACCCACGCGCGGGTGACGCCCGAAACCTCAAGCGCCCATTTTTTATAATCGGCGTCGCTTCCACCCTGAGGCGGATTCTGCCATGCCAGCAAGCCACGACTGCGAAAGTCCTCTTCCGTTTCAATATCGGCTCCGCCGGTCGCAGCAGACAGTAACGTTACCTGTGGATCCACGCCAGCAATATTCGCGTCCAGGGTCATTATGGTCCCGGCATCAGCGTTACCGCGCGCGCCTCCACCCGTTACATCACTGGTAATATCCGGCAGGATGGCCGTCACCGCGACGATACCAAATCCATCTGCCTGAATTTTAAGATCTGCATCCGTCCGGTACTGGTATCCGTCCCCGCGGTTAATGATCGAGCCAACAGGGATAATACTGTCAACACTGCCACTAGCCTGTACCGCAGGCGACTTCGCCGCTGCAGCTGGTTTTCTGAATACCTGCTTAAGGGCCATCCACCCGGCGAGATACTCATCGGTAGAGGTAAACGGGTTTGTCTGCAGGGCAATATAGTCAAGGTAGGCGTAATGCAGATGCCCCATCCCCGCATCCATGTCAGCCAGTACCTTCAGGTTCGCGAAGCGCAGGAGCGCACCAACATCCTCAAGCTCCGCCTGCATAAATTTCCGGTTTCCGTCGCGGAGTTCGCTCAGCGTCGGTCGTTTAAACGGCATATTAACGTTGCTCCCATATCCAGTAAAACCTGAATTCCTGCCAGTCCTTCCCCGGTGCCTGATAGCGGATAATGAGATTGAGCCGGTCAGGCAGGACGATCCTGGCAACAGGAATAACCTCGCTGACAACGCCATCAACCTTTAACCAGTTGAGCGCTTCACTCGAGTATTCCTCCGCTTTTTTTGCTACATCCGGGGTCAGTTTTTTCCGCCGTAGCAGCCACAGCCGGGATCCCAGTTGGGATTCCTCCCCAGAATCCCCCCACCAGCCGCGGCGATCGCTATCCTCATAATCATCGTCAGCGCGCGCCAGCCTGTCAGTAAACAGGCTGTCCAGTATTGCAGTCTGTAAATCGTTCCCCGTGGTGAGTTCGCCCAGCCCTTTCTGCCAGTCAGCAAACATCTCATCCACATTCCAGAATGAAGCGATGTCACTCATGTCACCTGATCCTCTGTTTTTTGGCTGCGTATATTGTCATTGCCACTCTGGGCATTTTTAACCACATGATCATGGTCATTATGTGCATCCCGCAGCTCTTTCAGTGTTCGGGTATTGGTTTCACAGTTATCAACAATGTCACCCGTGCACCTCAGGATCGGGGTATTTGCAAGAATCCCCTGGCTGGCATTGATGGTCACGTTAGTGGCGTTATTGACCTCAACATTCTGGCCCTTTGCATCTAGGAAGATCCCCTTCTCCGTCAGGAGAATATTAAGACCCCACTGGTTATACATGACCGTTTCGCCCGCTTTCAGGCCTGTATGACGGAACCCCTGATGGTTGGACGCAATTACCACCGCGCTGGAACGATCACCGCCAATAAAAGCCAGAACCACGTCAGTCCCTGACGGCAGGCCGGATGAAAAACCAAATTCAGCCATCCGCGGTGCGCTGGCCACCTCCAGCGGAGTCTGGTACTGGATTGACTGCACCACCCCACCATCTTTCATAGCCGTGATCCGGCCAATCCCCAGCATGCCGGCGATCCTAGTCGCTGCATGTTTAAATAGTTGCTTCATGTATTGAATCCCGCCAGGTTCTGGTAGAAGGCATATGGCTGAACGGCGAATGCTTCAGGCGGCATCAGCGTCATGCGTGCATGGGTGCCGTAGTCATCGCGCATATAGGTGACTTCTGCCAGTAGCAATTCAGTCTCCGGCAACCGTAAGGTGGGAAGATCAACGGGGATCAATGTGTTTGGTTCCCACAGTTTCCCGTCTTTATCCCGCCAGGAATCGATGGTTACCGAGAGCTGTTTTGAACGTCCGTACCGCCGGTTCATTTCCCAGTCGATCGCACTTTGTGCCTGTTGAGTAGCCATCAGGGTACTTTCCACAATCGATATATGTTTTCGGTACCGCATACGGGAGGCCTCCGGATCTCTCGCCGTTGCCAGAGTCACAGCGTCATAGGCCGTATCAGGCGAATACCCTGCAATTGGAGAAACGCTCATTGATACACCGACATAATCTGAAAACCTGTCAGCCATCGATTTGCGGTAGTATGCCTGCTCGACATTTACCCCTTCGGCTATCCCACTCGCCGCACGACGTGTTCCCACCCGGGTCAGTAACAGGTTTCCATCGGGCTGATCGTAGTAAAGCAGAGCAGACCATCTGGCCACCCGATCGATGACTTCTTGCGGAGACTCACCCCAGTTCAGAGTGAACTGGGGTACCTTCACAAGTTCATCAACATCCGTGGTTACGGTGATGCCGTAGTAGGATGCCAGGCGAGAAGCAATTTCAAGTGCATTACTGGCATTAATGACGTTGTTAGGCCACTCAGCTGAGCAATCCACCAGGTCCTGACATTTGCTCCTGCCCGTGGCGCGGACCTCATGGCGGGAGCGCGATAGTGCGGGTTCCCAGTCATCAACATATCCCGTCAGTGTCAGATCATCTCCGATACGAACTTCACAAGACATTCCCTCTTCAACGAGTTGACGATCTTCGTTGCCAGGGAAGTAATCCATTAGCCCAAGATCGAAATCAGAGGGAAAACGCTCAATACCCCGCGTTACCCGGACAGAATCCCACCCCTCGATGATTTTGCCGTCGACCGTCAAAGAAACAACATCCAGATCGCTGTCTGCATTCATTGCCTCAGTACCTTCATGGTTGTCGGCATAAACGCCGGATGCGGTACGCGCGCTTCCTGTACCAGTTCATCTGCACGGGTGGCATCCTGGTATAATCGGTTTGCCAGCGTCAGCGCCGGAAGCGGCTGAGCGGTAGTAACCTGCAGAAGCTCGCTCAGACCAGAAGCACGCTCACTCATCGTAGAAAGGAATGCCGATCTGACGGCGAGAAGCGCGTTATACATATCATCGTCCGCGCGGTCTCCAGCCAGAACCAGCGCCGTATCAAGTTGCACAGAAACTCGTTGAGTTAACTCTTCTGCCTCGTCTGTACTGGCTGGTCTGGAGTCCGCAGCGGCACTGGTCATGGCACCAGTACATAGCACAACAATCAGCGTGTTCATGGTCGCCGAAATCGCTTTGCTGCTGTCGGACTGCTGGTACTCCGTGCTGATTGAATTAGCCAGTTTTTCCAGCGCTGTGATTCGGTCATTAACGCTGCCGGCGCTGTTAAGAATTGCGTTTACCACGTCGGCGACGCCCTGGACAAACTCATCAGGTGTGTTGGAGCTGCTAAGCTGGCTCGACCTGTCGGTAACATTTTTCCGGTCCATTACCGACTGGGCTGTTACCTTGTCAGCCAGTGCTCTCTCATCATCCACATCAGCAACTGACGATTTGCCAGCAACAGCAGAGGAACTACCGCCCACAGAGCCTTTACTGTAACGTCCGTACCGGGTATTCCCGAACGTGGAGTTCAGGACATTGCTGAGATTCGTGACCTGACTGATGGTGCTGTCAACCATGTTAGTCCAGAACGTGACCGTGCCTCTGATGGTGTTTATAGCCTGTGTGACACCGCGGATTTCACTCTTAACCCTGGCAATCGTGCTCAGCACAGCAGTGCTGACCAGTTTCAGATAGTTGGTTTTCACCGTGGCGCCTGCAACGGTACTGCCCGTGACAGCAAACACTTTAAGCCCTGATTCAATTGCCATCAGGGTAAATTCAAATACTCGCCCGTTCTCCATCGAACCGGAAATACGCAAACCATTCTCAGGGATGGAAACCGTTAATTCGCCCAGTGTCGGATGGACAAGCGTACCGCTACCTTTTTGTTCACAGGCTTCAATCAGTGACTGACGCTGCGTGATAGCATCGCCGCCGCCGTAAACCTGGCTGTTCTGGATCAAGAAACCGCGAATAACAAATCGCCGTGTTGCCCGCCCGATATCCTCTATCCAGGCTGTATCACGGTAGGGATATTCATGTACCGCCTGGCGTCGGCCGTGGCTCCCTTCCTCAGCAACAATTGCAAATGGCACACCTCTGAATGAGCTGGGCCGTAACTGCCCCTGCCAGTCATCGCTGGTATCTCCCCCCAAAAGAGAAGTTATTGCGTCCTGGATAATTGACGGCATCACGCCTCCGGAAATAAAAAAACCGCCATGTCGGCGGTTTACATATGCACTGAAATGACTTATCTATTTATCGCTGGATCCATTACGGTCAAGAGATTCGGCGATCCTGTAAAGATGCTCAGTCGCCTTGAATGAGTTCATTAGGAACTCATAAAGCACACGTAAAAGCAATGCACTTACCACCGATATCGTAATCGCCGTGAAATTCATTGAGACAACAGAAAAAACGAGGAAAATGCCAATTACCAGGTAAACAAGCGCAAAAACCTTTGGAGTCTAAATGGCTTTTGCTCCAAAAACTTTTTCATTCATAACTTCTTCCTTAACGAAATGACGACAGTGATCAGTAATTCATGGCCGTTGTTATTCTGCCATTATTTTCCGCATTATAGGTTTTACGCTCCCCCTTATCATTGACCATCGTGATTTCAAGCTTGAGAGACTGATCGGACATGGCCTCCTTAAACGACCGCGCCAGATTTTCACTAAGGGCAACTTCATCACTTTTCCCTTGTTGTGTTCTGAGTATCGTGGGTTCTTGATCCACGCCGCGTGATCCAGAGATAATGTCATACCGCTGCTGGGCCAGCACATCCGGATTTCTCTTCCCTGACCACCGATCATCAGTAATGGCGGTCTGGATGGCGTTTAGCAGTTGTTCCTCAGTATAAGGTTGTGCGCCATTCTCATGTTTAATCATGGCTGCCATTATCGTTTTTAATGTTTCCGGATCGTGCAGATTTACTTGCTCTTTGGCTCCATATCCAGTGGCTTTTGAGACGGAGTCAATATATGCACGAGTATTATTCTCTGATTGCGGAGCATAGGTATGAATAATCCCATCCAGAGTATTATTCCCCCTGTCACCATACAACATCAGCTGCCTCGCCATTGCAGCTCTTCCGTCGGCATCATTCGCAAAGGTAGAAAATCCGCCATTTTTACCCGTTGCGTTTGCTGCAACCCTCAAATTACCGGGATTATTATTTCTGAAGCCAATTGCGTTATTCCTTGTTTCCCCGTAAGGAACATTGCCGCGTGCAGCGTTGGATTGTGGCTGGCTGATAGCGGATAAGTCATTCTGCAATTGAATCGCAGAATCGGTCGCGCGGTAATTCGCATCGTACCGCTTTCTTACAGCATCAGTCATGAAACCCGCGTCAACCTGCCCACGTTCACTGCGGGGTAAGCTGTTATAAAGTTCCTTATCGTTCTGAATGCGCCGTAGTTTCTCAGCATCATTGCTGTTGATAAAACCGAGAGCATGAGACAGCCCAGTAAAATCACCATTAGTGAACAGATCGGTAACACCTTCAAGGCCGTCTTTGACTGAACCATCCGAAAGAATGGTCTTAAGTGCCTTGTTTTTTGAACGTTGCCACAGACCATCCCAGGATGCGCTGAGCTCATTCATAGTGCCGTTCACTTCACTCAATTGCTGATTTAGTGCCGGATCCACAGTCAGACCAAACTCATCAGATTTAGCCAGCAGCGTTTTCATGCGCTCACCTTCACGCATTAACGCCAACATTTCTGGCGTCAGCCCAAGAGCATCCGCTACGGACTTTTGTTGCTCAGGCCGCAACGAAGGGAAGACACGAGCAATCTCCTGTAATGTTTTTAGCGTATCAACAGAACCATCATTATTTTTCTGTATCTGAACACCGATCTGTGCGAGCGCACCAAGTACCTGCCCATTCGCGCCACTGGCGGCTTCTTTCAGCGTTTTCGCCATACCATCGATAGAAGCATTGGCACTTTCACTATCAGCGCCAAGGATGCGCATCGCTCCAGCAAGACGGGAAAAATCGTCTACACGCATACCGGCATTCTTTGATGAAACGTCCAGGTTATACGCTTCCCTGGACGCTTCGCGAAAACCGTAGGCAACCTGTTTGAGTCCATAACCGGCAGCACCAACAACCCCAAGCGCACCAAGTTTACCGGAAA
This sequence comes from Citrobacter sp. Marseille-Q5395, assembly GCF_947057495.1. Classification (NCBI taxonomy): domain Bacteria; kingdom Pseudomonadati; phylum Pseudomonadota; class Gammaproteobacteria; order Enterobacterales; family Enterobacteriaceae; genus Citrobacter; species Citrobacter sp. Marseille-Q5395. Next base: position 274,222 of record NZ_CAMSEL010000009.1, read on the forward strand.
GTTCCCCCACCATTTTCAATGGAGGAACCATATCCCCGATAAGCTGCACGTTGTCCCGCGCGCTCTTCGACATATTCTCGAGGCGAGAAATAAAACCGCTCAGTCCGTCGGCTGTTTCCTGACCGCCTAACTTGAGCCCTTCTTTAGTTTTATCTAGCTTCGGCTCCAGGTCACGGACAGCCTCATTAATGCGGTCTATAGCCTCGCTAACCTGGTCGCTGGCCACCAGCTCAAAATCAAAAGAATTACTCATCGTCTTCAGGTTTCCTAAGCTTGTTTATCCGGGATGCCTGCGCCACCCACCATTTCAGCCGGGCGCGGGTCATTCCCCACGCCCTGTCCTCAGACCAGCGGAAATAGAAGGTGACGTCAGCGGCCATTTCCTGCCAGGTTGTCAGGGCTTCCAGGTCAAAAAACTGAGCAGATACTCCTCACACTTACGGAAGTCGAGAAAATCCATCGGCTGCAGTACGCTTTCACGCGTACCGGAAACCAGCGCAATAAGCAGGCGCATCGCCGCGAGCGACGTTGACGCAGCCTGTTTCTCATAAAACTGCTCAGCCTGGCTTAGCGTGGGTGCTTTCAGCTCCAGCTGCGTATAAGTGGTCTTCTCCGCAGCATCATCCAGCGCTACGGTTAATGGAATGGTTTTAACGCGTTCAATCTCAGCCATCTTAGTTCTCCGTTACGTCGCGGCCTTCCCAGCGAACATCAAATACTGCATCTTCGCTTTCCACTTCCTGGACGTTGACCGTCCAGAGTGAACGGCCAATGATAGTTTTCCCGTTAGCCAGCTCGGCGATCACGTTGACGTTCGTCTGCTGGTTAAAGCCCTGCACATTCGTTCCGCCACTGTCACGCAGTCGGGCAGAAATGTATGGCGCCACAGGTTTTTCCTTATATCCGTGCACACCATCCATCCCTGTCAGGGTGGTACGGTTTACGGTGGCAGCCTGGTATTTAAACGAGCCCTCCACCATTACCGTCACACCGTTAACAGTGACATAGGCGGTTCCCGCCAGGCGGTTAGTAGTATCACCTGCCATCGTTTAAGCTCCTGTTGATTCAGCCCGAGTGCGGAACTGATTGAGCAGCGCGAAAATGCGCAACTGGTTCATGAGGGTTCCCGGCCACAGCACATCGACGCGGTTCGGATTTTTGGCGTTCTGCTCGACGATGATATTTTTTGCGAATGCCTCCGCATCCTGCGCATAACCGTTCCATACCAGAGTCTGGTACTCGGCAATCTGATCGGCCTTGATAATGTTTGGCGTGACGATCGCCGCGCCAGGTGCAAATCGGGTTCCATCCGCAGCAAGCTTCATACGGCCAAACTTGCTGGTCACCGCTGTGCGCAGGTAGCGGGTCACAAACATCAGGCTGAACAGCGTCTCCACTTCCAGATAACTGTCATCTGCATCGCCATAGCTGTTTTTCTGGTAGGTGGTGATCAGGTTTTCAATGCGCACCGTGCCATCGTCATCGACCGTAAATGTCGAAATGCCGCTGTACAGCAGATTGTTACGCTCGGTCAGCTCAAAGCGATCCTGCAGTTCTGGCGCAAGCACCCCCTGAACAGCGAGCGACTGTAGCGGGCGGCCGGGGTCATTACGCAGACTCACCGCAGCTGCGCCGGTGTAAGCTGCAGACCATGCCCAGGAAGGGGACGGCGATTTATTTACGCCCAGCAGGGTCTCATGCTGGTTATTGCGCAGCTCACCTTTGGTACCGAGCTGGGCGTAAGTCCCGGTGGTGGTACCAAAGGAATGGCCATAAAGCTGCTTGTCCCATGCCCAGCGACCGCCAGTGTCTGACAGGAACTCCTTCATCACATTCAACGAGGTTGTATCGTCGTAAGGGTTGATGATGAAATCGAATGTCCGATCCTGCAGGTTTGCCAGCGCGCCGGTAATATCCGGAGCCCCGACTCCGTTAGACATAGCAGTAATCGTCAGTTCCAGGCCTGCAGGTGTGGACTCGCCTCCAGGTAAGCCGAGGAAGTTCAGGCGAATGTCGATCCCATTACCCGTAGCACCAAGATTCTTCGCGGTCAGGGTTACGGTATCCGTAGTCGCACTGGCGGTTACAGGTAGCGTGGTTTTTGCGTTAATCGCCGCGGCCAGAGAGGTGGCGATCGCTGCCACCGTATCTGTTGCTACAACGGTCAACTGAATGCGCTCACCAGCAATATAAAGGGAGATCACTCCGGTTGCCGTCGGTGCGCTGCTCACTTTAATGGTGCCGGTTGCAGCCACCATGGAATCGGAGTCTTCCTCCAGCGGCAGGATCCAGACTTCGGCTGCGGTATCATTTTTCTGATACGCCGCCATCATGGCCTGCAGAATTCCCCCTTTTCCTGTCAGCTCACCGACGGTATCCGAAGAGGAAACTCGCTGCGGAATACCAGGGGGGGTTGAGCCGGTACTGAGCATCCCACCGATAAGCAGGGTGCGCTGCGTGGCAGTGGCGTTATTCGCCATTGAGTTATCAAACTCAACGAAGAAAAGCCCTACCCGCAGGTTATCGGGAACACGAGCGAAAGGTACGGTCATTCATTTTCTCCCGCTTTTTTAGGTAATGATTGTTTCTCTGGCGCGCCCTCATCCTTTTTAGAGAGGATCACGTCCCCATCGCTCAGACGGCGACGCCAGAAAATATTGTCAGGTACTTCAGCACCCTCTTTAGGCAATGGGATGCCCTTGACGGGGCAGCGAACGCTGAGCCCGTTGTTCGGCTTAACAAACATGGATTACTCCTGAAGATTGAGGCTGATACCCGGTTTAACTGTGCCGTCTGGCATGTCGACCGCAATATCCATGCCCTCAAGGGGAACCGACTGGACAGGATAAAAATCTTCCGGCCCCTGGTAATGCTCTATGTCGATCTCGAAAAGAAGCTGCCCCATATGGGCCTCTCCTTCTGAATCAACATTGATGGTTGAACGAACTTCCGCGTATTTCTGAATATTCCGCGTCAGTTCGTAGCTGTTGATCACCGCGCGCTCCACCTGCTCGCGAAGGCTTTCAAGCGCCAGCTCTGCCCGCATGGCTCCATCATCCACTGTATTGCCGTCATACTCCTGAACGCGCCCAGTGATCCTGACAGTGGTGAGGGTGGTAAAAGCAGGGGTATTACGCCCCTGTGATTTTTTCTGTTCAAAAGGCGTCTGAACCAACAACACAGGATACATATCTGGTGAAGTTGACCAGTCGCGTGGAGAGAATACGCGGTCGCCCGCGCTGGTTGTCCCGGTTAGTGCAGTGACAACCATTTGCCGTATCGCTGCTGAATTCATCGCGGTTTTACCACATTGAGGACAAGACGAGATCCGCCATGACTGTCGGGTTCGACGTTTGACACAACAAATAACTGATTGATGATGTGACCACCGACCGTCTTTATAAATACCCGGTCAGATACAGCAGGTTGCGATTTACCCAGCTTGCGAAATTCAGCATCGCGCACACCCAACATCGGGCTGGAGGTGTTAATTTCTGAATCGCCATCAAGGTTTTCAGCAACCTGCGCATAACCACGGTCAAAAATCCCGTTAATTGTAAAAGGAGTACCGTTACGTGGACGGTACTCGTGCTCATCGCCAAAGACATCATGCAGCGGACTCAGAAGATGAGAATCCCAGTCCACGCCCATGTCATTACCCTGTCGTAACTGAAACTGATGGCTGAGAAGCAAGAACTCGCTTACGAAGCACATCAACATCAGCAATAACGCCGGACTGCAGAAGACGCTCAGCATCTTTGCCGGTTACAGGGATGCGCATATTTTCGCGGTACATCTCCCCGTCATGACGAATGCAATTCCCTTTCAACACCACATACTCCTGCGATTCAGTGTCTCCGGTTTTTTCGTCACCACCATCGTCATCAACAGACAATTCGGCATCATCTGTTTTGCTCAAAGGCTGTTTTTCCTGGGTGTTATCGCCAGCATTCAGGTCGTCAACGCTCAGGCCGTCTTTGGCAGATCCTTCTGCATTCAGATCATCAGCCAGCCCGGTATTAGGTTGTTTTGCCATATCAGACCACCGTTGCGCAGAGGGATGCATTTACCCGGCTCGGAATAACCAGCGGGGAGGATTGCATCAGGATAAGACGCTGGGCTGGATCTTCTTTCACCCAGGATTTTGGCGCATAAGCCAGCGGACCGTAGTTGAAAGCCGGGTCCAGGATAACGCCAAAGGCGCGGGTACCCATCAGATCGGCACCACTCATAATGACAGCGCCATCGGGGATCATAGGCTTCTCGACGTTGTCCAGCGGGTCAATAAACCAGTCGTTATATAACCAGAGGTCAAAGTTACCCCAGCGCCCTTTATAAATTGCGCCCTTCATTACCTGTGGGCCGGCGTTAATCTGGTTACCAAACGGGCTCAGCGCCGGGAATGTAATGGCGTTATCCTTGATGGTGGTATCCAGTCGGAATGCACGCCATGACTTATTCGTAAAGACCAGATCCGTGGCGACAGAGCCGGACTCTTTCAGGAAAGTAGTCTGCCAGATTTCAATGTCATCTGATGGCTGGGTATTGGTAGCGCCAGCTGCAACGGTCAGTGGCCATTTATCCAAGCCGCTAAGAGTGATGGTCAGATCCGAAGCACGCCCGAAATCCACCACCTTAGTTTCATAGCCCTCCCCGGCGACGGTTACGGTCCCAGACACCAGCGCACTCGCCGCCATCCATTCCAGACGACGGTTGATCATGTCAATCTGGTCAGTCATTTCAAACTGAAGGTTCAGCATTTCGCGCTCGGCAGCGGTATATTCCCCGCCAATACGCTCACCAATCTGGCGGCGGATAGGTTTGCGCAGGTCCGGCGCGCGCTTATCTTTGATGTATGCCGGTTTGAAGGTATTGGTCTGGTATTTACGGGATTCGACCAGCTTACCTTCCACCAGCGGGGAGACGAACGGCGCCATACGACGCAGGCCGACATCAACATCAATCGCCACTTCTTCAGTCTCGTAAGTCACGACATTCGGGAAGAAGCGATCGAGCAGCCAGTTCTGACTGGTTTTCAGGTTAGGAACAACCTGCACCAGCACGCTGGTATCAAAAATATTTTCCATATTCAGTCTCTTGATAGTGCCAGCCGCAGCTGGCAAAAAATTTAAACGAGCCAGCCCCTGCCGGTTAAAGCATTCGTCAGGAGAGCCGTGGGGGAAATCAGGAGGTGGTTACAGGTGCCTGGTCACTGTCTTTCAGGAGGATAGCCAGCGGTCGGAGCGCTTTTTTCAGGTCAGCGGTCGTCCAGGAGTTATCAAAAATAATTCGGTGCTGGTTGAATTCCCCCATCAGATACAGGCCGCCGTTCTGATCGGAAGACGATGCATCAACATCATCAACCAGAATAGCAACGGGTAACTGACTGCCATCTTCAGCCGTTTTCACACATTGCGTGTATTTCCCGCTGGCAGCCACCAGGCCCAGGACAGTACCACGCTTAAAGGCACCGCCCGTAATGATCCCGGTGTCAGTCACCAGCTGGAGCGTGCCAGCGACAAGCTGATCCGGAACAAACAGCGCGCTCTTCATGCCAGGCGCAAACGCATTCTGACCAAACTGATCCATTATTTCTCTCCTCTTGTGGAGTTGTAGAGGCCGGTCATTTTACTTACCAGCGCAGACTTTCCGGTCTCTTTCTGTCCGCTATCCGGATTAAGCCGGACCTGGTGGCTTTCCTGCATACGCTGATCGAGAGAGCGTTTACGGGATGGCTGAGATGCGGCTACGGCCGGAGCCGAAGAGGCTAGGACATTAATTGCTGCCGCAGAACTCATCCCGGTATTGAAAGCCAGTGACGCGGCCAGTGAAGGATTCGCAGCTGCATGCTTACTGCCGAAAATACGGGCGCAGCGTTTACGCTCAGCAGCGCGTGCATTTTTTACCGCCTTACTCTCTTTGCGATCGTCGTCGCCGTCGTCTTCAGAATCATCATCTTCTGACGCATCCGGATCATCGCCGTCATCTTCAGCATCATCGTCGCGTTCGTCTTCTTCCGCGTCGTCGTCGCGCTCATCATCATCGGCATCATCTTCGCGCTCGTCCTCTTCCGCGCGACGGGCTTTCGCTTTTTTGGCTTTTTTATCCTCTTCTTCCTCAGAAGCGGAAGGGCCAAGACCAATGAGGTGAGCAAAACTAAACGTCTTTTTCTTTGCCATTTCAGGCTCCTGTTTTTTCAAGTAAGTTTTTGAACGCAGCGTCAGGAGGACACACCTCATCAGCCAGTCCAATTTCAACGCCATCAGCAGCCATAAAACAGGCGGCCTGGGTACTTTTTATAACCTTTGCGCTAATCCCCCGGTTTCTGGCAACAGTGTTCACAAACAATTCGCCCATGGTGTTAATGTCCTGCTGGATGGCGGCCAGCGCTTCATCTGACAACTCTCTCAGCGGCGAACCTTCAGCCTTGCGGGATCCATAGGTGATGATCGTAACTTTAAGACCGTCATCTTTAATCCGCTGCGTCCAGTCAAGGTGCATGGTGATCACACCCACAGAACCCACTCCGCCGGTGCGCGGAACAGAAATCCGGTCCGCTGCACTGGCAATGGCATACGCAGCGGAATAAGCGCTTTCCGTCAGAATGGCATGGATAGGCTTTTTCCCCCGGGAGCCGTAAATGACATCAACCAGATCGAAGCATCCAGCGACCTCGCCGCCGGGTGAGTCGATATCCAGGCAAATGCCCGAAATGTCGGGATCTTCCATCGCAGTAAGAAACGCCTGACGAATGCCGTCATACCCTGTCATTCCACTGTACGGACGCAGACTGCCCAGTTTTTGCACCAGCGTTCCGCATATCGGGATGACGGCGACACCCAGCACATTGTCATAACCCGGATCACTACGGGATTCACGTCCCCGGTTATCGTCATATCCGTACCAGTCATCCTCGATGGCAAGAGAAGATTCGATTTTACTGATACCAAATCGGTCCATTACGGATGCCATGATGACTTCGGCTTTACTCGGGTGCAGCGCCAGCGGGGTGTTAAATAATCGCTGGGCCAGATGGGGTAGATTCACTTTTCCTCCGGATCGGTAATGGTCTGGCTCGCAAACTGGTCAGCCTGTGCCCAGCTCGGAAGCGGTAATCCGCGTTTAAGACATGACTCAATTTCTCTCTGGCGCTGATCAAGCACTTCTTCCCAGTCTTCACCGACGTTTTCACCCACCTCAATCTCGAGGGTGGAAAGTCCGGCATCCAGACCAAGAATGGCGCCTTTTTTCTCTGCAACCGGATCCACCCAGCCGCGCCCTGGCCCCATCCAGCGCGCGCGAGAATACGCGGCTCTGGCGTCAACAAAATCAGGTGCGCCTGCGGGCAGGGGTAAATCCTCATTGTCGTGAACTTCTTCAACAAAGGCGGTGAGAATGGGCTGAGCGAAGCCGGTAGAAAAATCGTCCCGGCGGCGAGTCAGTGTTTTCCATGCCTCCAGCAACGAGGAGCGTGCAGAACTGTAGTTAACGTCAGACCAGTCCTGGGTGACCTGCTGTGGGGACAACCCTGTTCCTGAAGAAAAATTACGGAGAACAGCAGATTCGAAGACTTCAAAATTGCTGTAGGGCCGCGCCGCGTTAACCGTCGTGATTTTCTCACCAGGATAAAGAATGGGCATTCGGGCACCATTCTGAAGTGTCAGACGCCGATCGTTATGGAACTCAACACGCCCGTCCTGATAAGTGCCTAACTCCGACTCGTCATAGGTCTCGCCCAGGGCAGACTGAACCATCGCAGGGTCATAGGGTGACTCAATGTAAGCGGCGAATATGGCATTAAGAATTGCTGCCTCAAGCTCACTCTGGTCATACTTCACCAGCATTTTCAGACGCTGAATAACCGGAGTCAGGATGCCGTTACCGCGGTGCTGCGCGCCACGCTCATGATCAAAATCGTGAACCACATGCGGGCGGCCCCAGTCAGTTTCACGCGGGATACGCTGCCACGTCATGGTTTTAGCCCCGCTCCACCAGTCACCGATATGGGCCTCCCTGATGTGGTAAGCAACCGGCGCACCGTCCGCATCAATTTCAACGCCACCACGGATATTTGGCATATCGAAATTCTGCTGAGGATTACTGAGGCGGTCAGGATCGACAATCTGTACCGTGGTGGCGTAACGCCCTCTTCCGGGACCAAGCCTGTCAGTTCTGTACTGGAGAATGGCCAGAGCATCCCCGTCAATAAGCTTGTGACGAAATCCCAGGCGTAACATCTGCGACACGGTGAGTTTTCGTTCAACATCACAATACCGGCCAGGATCGTTACTCCAGGTCCGCCAGTGCCCGTCCAGTGCTTTTCCGTACTCTTCCGCCCAGGACGCATCAAACGCCTTGTTTCCGGTGATCATTCTGAGAACACGGTAATCGGGTTTCATGATGGGGCGGAAGTTGGCACCAACCGCATTATCCAGCAGACGTGTGACCGCACCGTTTGCCCAGCCGTCATTACGGACCAGATCGCGTGCGCGGGACACGATGCGATCCCGGTAAATGTTAATTTCATTGTCCGGGGACCACAGCGCGGGTTGCCAGTTCGCCAGTTGATCGCTGAAAGAGTCAGCTGCGTCATAAGGTACGCGGCTCCCCCCCACCAGCATAGAGGGACGCTGCTGTCGCAACGGCTGCCCATCAGAGCCCAGTATCTGTACTTTATTCATCAGAATCTAAACCTCGCTGGTTTCCGGGGACGAGAGATAATCCCCAGTTGCGCCTGCAGAAGTTGAATCAGGGCCAGCAGATCAGCCAGGGTGCTTTGCTGATAGGACACTGATCGCGTCCCGTCTCCCTGCGTATAGGAAAACGAAACACCGTGGCTCCCGGTTGCTAAATCAATGTACGCCTGCTGAGCTTTCGCAAGCGCATCCCTGAGCTGATCGTCAGTCATTGCGCCGGCAAGCAGGCTGGTGTTCCGGTTGAACATGATTTTCCTTATTTCGGCAGGAGTTGCGATATTCGCTTACGTTTGACCGGCGCTGGTTCTTCAATAACCGCACCCGGCAGCTCGTAATTGATTTTTTCTTCCTGTCCAACTGGCGCTGGCAGGAACTTATCCGGATCGGCTTCGAGGTTGGCGGCCCGGACGTTGAGTTTTAACCCCATATGTTTGAGACCGCACAGCGCGGCATAGCTGTAAACGAGGCAGTCAAGCGCTTCGTTAGCTCGTCCTGGTATTGCTTCCCAGATACTGTACCGCTGCCCGGAAATGACTTTGTAAACCAGTCGCTCCGCCAGCAGCTGATTGAAGTACCCGAGATCGCGATCGTCAGGAAAATGCATATAACCCGCAGCGGCGGCGCCAGGTTTGGGTGGCTCAAGATGCAGGCGACCGCGTATCACGTCTTTCGCTGAGTTAACCCCCAGAATGACAGGGCGGAAACTGGCTTTGCTTTTCGATGATGGTCGTTTGGTCGGCCAGACAGGATTGCGTTTGCCTCCCTGTGCAGACTCCCCCTTAATTGCCCAGACACGACGGCCAAGACGCTCTTTGGCGAATTCGTATACCTTCTGCGTATGGTGGCCGCCGGAGTCCATGCACGTTGCCATGATATTCAGGCCGCGCCCGTCACCACGTCGCCAGATCTGTTTCAGGTATGCATCCAGTCGCTTCCAGGGTTCTTCCGTCTCAAGGTCACCATAAATAACGTCATGCGCGACCGACCACGATTCTTCATCTCTCCCCCAGCCGGTGATCGTAATTTCGAAGCGATCGTCCTGGGTATCAACTCCAGCTGTTAACAATGCCACCCCGTCCGGAACGACGGCCGGAAATATTTCCCGGCGCGCCAGCAGAACATCAACAGGGAGCTGTTTCCCATGATTAGGTCGGTGCGGAAGCCCCATCTGGGTATTCCACCACGCCTGTTCCTTATCCGGATCGCCCTTCGCATCGATATATTTTTTCGCAATATCCGACGGCTTATCTTTTTGCCAGGGGCTGAAAAGCTTGGATGCCTGGTACCCCACGTGGTGGTTATCGACTGCCTCCTTTCCACAGGAGGGGCAGATTGCGCGATAGACCGCATGCCGTTCCGACTCTGACCATTGCCAGACCTTTTCAACGCTGCCCTCGTCTGCCGCCCGCCAGGCAAGGTCATAATCCATCAGCGGTGAGTGCCGCTCCCCGCAGCACTCAAATGGGCGCGTCTGATGCCATCGAATAGTTTGCAGAGCTCTGAGGCGCTGTCCTTCGGACCAGCCACTACCACAGCATTCGCAATAGAGCATCGCCGATTTAGTCAGGTGTTTATCTCCCTCTTTCGGCCACTGAACGTGTTTGAAAAAGTCGGGGAACTGGCGGTGGCCACAGTGCGGGCAAACCACAGATGCCCGGCGCTGATCGGAGTCGGCGTAGCTGTCAGCAATGCGGCTCTCATCCTCCACCGTCGGCGAACAGGCGCGTACAGACAGCCAGGTCAGGCCAAATGTCGCTGTACGCTCTTCGGCCAGCGCAATTGGATCGCCTTCGCGGGTTATCGGGTACTTGTCCACTTCATCCGCCAGCAGGACACGAATCGGACGACGCGCAAGGTTATCAGGGCTACCAGCACCCGCCAGCGCCAGAAATCCGCCAGTGAACGCCTTGTAAAGAATGGTTTCTTTCGAGCTTTTCTGTTTCGAATCACCGATGATTTTACGCAGTACCGGCGTCACCCTTACCAGCGGGCTAATACGCTCTTTCGAAAACTGTTCAGCGGCTTCTTCTTTCGGCTGCAGCAGCAGTATCGGACAAGGATCGAGGTGGGCAAAATAGCCAAAAAGGTTTTCCAGCAGTGCTGTCTTCATCAACTGGGTACAGCACATTACAGTGATGATATGAACCCCGGACTCCGTCGCGGCAAGCATCGGTCCGCGGGCAATTTCTACCGTCGATGTTTCCCAGTTTCCCGAAGTGCTCCCAGCCTCTTTTGCCAGCTTACGATAGTCATCTGCCCACTGCGGCACACTGATACGCGGCGGGGGTGTCCAGCCTTTGCGGACGCTTAATTCAAGACGCTCAATCTTCTGCCGGGTTAAACTCTGGCTCTCCGAGGACTGAGATGTGTTTGTGGACATGTTCAATCAGCACCTCTGTCATCCTGTCCGCCGGTACATCCAGATCAGCAGCCATTAGCGGCGCCACCCTGGACGGCCAGTTAAGCCAGGCATCACGCTGTTGGCGAAAGGCGTTGAATAAAACCTCCTCGGCTGCTGTCAGCTCAATAAGCTGGCCGCTGTCTTTTTCATACTGCAGCTTTGCCTGCAGGGCCATGTAATTCTCGCGGATACGTCCCGCTTCCTCTCTCGAAAGATCTGCCCCTTCAGTGAACATTATCTGGCGGACAGTTTTATTGATTTCATCACCGTCATCATCGTTATCGCTAACGACGGGAGTTTTCTTTTTCTTCGCGTTCGAGGCGCGCGGGTCTTTGCCATCGCGGTTTTTCTTCAATGCCGCATCGCTGGCCTCTACGTCAATCAGGTCTCCGTCCATCACAATGAAGCGCCCGGCTTTAATCCACCGACCAATTGTTTTGCGATCCACACCTGAATGTTGTGCGTACTGACTCTGGTTCATCGTGGTCATGGGACATCACCTGGGACATTTTCTGGGGTGGGACATTCGCCTGGGACATTTTTGCCATGTCCCACCAGAATGTCCCACTGGAATAAACTGGAATAGCCAGAGCTGGCGAGGTGTCCGTAATGATCGCCAGAGGTGGGACATGGGACACAAATCTGAAAGTTGTAGCTAGGAAAACACCGCGACGCGCAATGCCCGTACCTTACAAAAGTCTCAGGAAGGACCCATTTTTTTAATGGCTTCGACCATTCGCTCCGACTATGATTATTCCTATTCAATACAAGGAGAATGTAATGGGTAACAATATAATCAAAATAACTTTCGTAGCCGCAGTGCTGGCATCACCAATTGCTCATGCCCAGTGGGTAACTAATACTGAAGATGACCTTTTCTCTGGTGGTAAGAAAGCAATGATGCTTGGCGAGGTTTCATCCGACAATGGCGCCATTGTGTTTGACTGCACTAAAGAAAAGCTATCGGCGGCATACGTTGAAATGGATAAAAGCACCGAATCACTATCAGAGGTACCAATGGACCTGATAATGAAGGTCGACGGGAATACCGCAGTGAAGCTCGATTCTACCCTTTCAAGACGTAATGTTCAGAGCCTCCAGATTCAATCGGATGACACGGACCAACTAAAAACAGTGCTTAAGCAGCTTCAGGGGGCGAAATCCAAAGTGTTAGTTGGTGTGCAAACAAAGGATGGCGGAAACCAGCATTCCATGTCAGCCAATGTTTCTGGATCGACAACTGCAGTAAACAGCTTCATAAAAGCTTGCGAAATTAACTTATAAGTTACTGCTTTTATTTTGCCGTCCTGATGGCTTCTGCTATCGCCTGATTTAAAGCAGACGGTAGCAGTGCGTTCGCCATGGTACGGGCCCTATCCATATACCCCAGCACTGGAGTCACAGGTAGCGCATCACCAAACCGGATCAAAAGCTTTGGAGAACGCTGTTTACGTTTCGGTCTTCGCGTCCCATTAGCGGAGCGCTTGGCCCGTCGCTTCTTAGCTTTCATCGGCTTCTTACGCTGCCAGACAGCGTTAATGCCATCCACCTCACCTACGAATACATTTTCCTTTGCTTTAAGCTGTGAGAGCTTATTGCGCGGCATGTTGCCGTATTTGTTCAGTTTGACGTTCTTGGGGTTCAAAAGAGCCTGGCTATTGAGCTTGTGCTCTCCACCAAACTCGAATGGTTCCAGATAGCCAGCCGCAGTATCACGGACAAAAACCTTTGCGGTCAGGTTGTTCTTTCTCGCAGCAACCGAACCAACTGATTTAACAGTAAACGGTGTAGGGCTCTCCAGATGACGTTCAAACGCTGTTTTCTGTGCCGTCTCTATCTGGCGTACAACTTTGGTCATAGCCTGAGCTGTCGCAAATGGAATTTGCTTTTGCATTTGATTCAATTGCTGAATAAGGTTCTTAAGAGCAGCCATAATTTCTTCCCCATGCAGAAACAAAAAACCGCCCGGAGGCGGTTGTTTTCACGACAAACTATCTCGATGTGCTTGCAACTCACCATCAATGGTGTTTTCAAATCCGGGGTCCGCATTCATTTTCACGACTACGCAATTACCCACCTGATATTTTTCATTATAGGCAGCACGAGTTATTTCGAACTCGGCAATTTGACTAATCAGGTCTGGTACCGAAATTCCACGCTGTTGATTATCGAAAACTTTGACGAGGTAGGTATCGGGGTCAGTACGAATAACATCATAACGTATTAAACGACTATCAGTTTTGCTGTTGATGTAGACAGACTTCACAATGGGAAAAATCATTTTTTATCCTTATTAGCATCAGAATCTACATCATGGAGTCCTTTTTATCCTTATCAAGCTAACCACCGAGTGAAACTGTGATAGTTATCGCATTGCGCGGTTATTCTCAATCTCCCGTATACCGGAAAAATTGTTATTACCCTTTTCTATCGTTGCCAGTAGCGGCTCAATCCAGAGGACGGCCTGACAATACGTCATTGAGCTGGCGGCAGCGGTACTATCATCGGTTGCGTTAGTGTTCCCGGTATCGGGGTGCATTGCGCTGGCACGTAAACGGTACGCGTATTTGAGCAGCCCACCAGCGACATCAGCAGGAACAGGCAGATCACAGGTCTTTTCACGTCGGAGAATCTCCCGGTATTCGATGACAGTTTTCTCAGTACCGGCATCTATCAGCGAGTTAAGGCGGTTGGCGTTCTCTGCTATCTGGTTAAACCGATTGAAGTTGAAAGCCTGTGTAGTTATCACTGTCGCCTGTAGCGCATTATCACTCCGCAAAACGTCATTATCACTTTTCAACCTCGTGATATCCGCCCTAGTGGTTGCCAGTTAGTCTTATCCCAGAAAAGCTTCTGTGCCTTCGCTATCTCTTCCTTATTGCCGCCCTTCAGTGCTTCCTTCAGCTTATGCGGCCTTACATGGTCAACCACCGTTGCAGGGATTGCTCTGTTCTGGCGAAGGCACATGACGCATAGCGGATTTGATTTCAGAAATGAGAGCCTGGCTTTGTCCCAGCGACTGTTATAGATACGCGGCTCGGACATGTCTTCTCCTGTGTTTGATGTGCGCGGCGGCATGCAACTACTTTTATGCAGGTGCTACTATTCGTTGTTCTAATTAAACTAAAGGGGAGTACCGTGACTAAAGAACAACTGGAAATAATCATTGCCATGCTGGCAGGGCAGACAGCTGCAATCGTTCACCTCTCATTGAAAGTTGCTGAAATATCAAACGCAGACAAAAAAGAGTTTGCAGACTCTTATCGTAAAACAGCTAACCTTCTTGCGGAGACCACCCGTAACAGAGAGATTATCGCCATGACGCTTAATCAGATCGCTAACGGCATGGATTCGTCTCAGCCTGCAGGGCCAAGAGATATCTCAGATGAGATCAGGGACATGCTTCATTAATTATTTTAGTAATATCTGCGGCTAACTTATTCAGCCAACCTGAATTAATCCGAATGCCAGCCATCACATTTGCAGATGTGGTGGCTTTTTTATTTCGCTTATGTCTTTTCATTTTTTCCCTTTTTTGTATCGCCCCTTTCAGGCCGGCCTTCGGTGTGCGCGGTGGCATATTCACTCCCCAAAAAACATATAGCATTATCGCAGGCACTCAGTGAATGCCTGCTGTAATGGCTACTGCTGCACTGTGTGTTCGTAACGGGAAATGGTCTTACCGTTAGCGTTCATCACATAGGCAACTTCACCCTGCTTCAGGAACACGTTCTGGTCCATTCCCGAGACTGCAATACTCTGCTGGTTCGGGTTAAAGCCAACGCTCAGACCGCAATGAATCTCTTCGCCGCCACCAGGCGACATTACTTTTACTGTTAACATACTTCTTCTCCTGCTTCTGGTAATAAAAAGCCCCGCTATTGCGAGGCTCATTAAATGGACTTTGTACTTTGCAATGGGTGTTTATTTCAGGCACTGCGTGTTGATGTATTCCTGCAGGTAGTTAACCTGCGCGGTTATCCTGTCGATTCCACTTCGGAGACGGTAATAATTGAGTTCAGCATCTGCTGTAAGTCTTGGGCTTTCTCCATCGCCCATGCCGCTGGCTCCGGTCGTTGACTTTGCACAGGTGGCGGCGACTTGCAGGCGCTTACGACCAGCAGAAACATCAGCGCGGAGACTTTCGATAGTCGCATTAGCATCAGAAAGCTCCTTCGTGTATTTGGCATCCAGAGCAGCAACATCACGCTGGCGGGTCTGCATGTCTTTGATGGTGTCGTTAG